>CAZDJQ010000006.1:27972-33090 GCA_964505765.1 uncultured Gammaproteobacteria bacterium
TGTTCTCCTTTATCCAATGTCGAACCTTCATCTAATCTTCAGTCTAGACATAAAATTTTTTAATGTCAAACCCTGGAAATATTTACAAAATTGACAAATTAGACAATTTGTAATAAAATAGATTATCATGAAAAAAGTAAGTTCTACTTATATCAGAAATAATTTTCAAGACGTCATAAATGAAGCATATTATATTGGAGAGCCGATTATTATAACCCGCCACAATCAACCGGTGGCAAAAATCTCCCCTTATCGACCACAAAACCAACAAGCGACAATCACTCAGCCGGCGATTAAATTCAAAAAGAAAATCTCTGAAAAACAAGCCCAAAAAATGTTTAAAAAGATGAAAGAACAAAATGAAAAAAGTTTACCTTGACAGCAGTTTTTTAATCAGTTACCAAATAAAGGGCCATCCCTTTCAAAACCAAGCGGCAGACAAATTAAAAACACTAAATAAAGAAACTGTTTTACTCTGTCTATCGCCACTAACAATAGATGAATACCTCTACGGTCTAAGCAAATACTTGGCTCAAGGCTACTTTTCAAATAGAAACCAGATTAAAAATTCTCTTGAGAATATTCTTCAGCTCCAACCGGATTTTGTTCAAGTAAACTGGCAGCCTAAAACTCCTCTTGAAGTTTATAATTTAATCTCCGAACATTCATTAAAACCCAGAGATGCTTTTCACTTAAAAACAATGGCGGACCACAAGATTAAACATATCGCTACTTTTGATAAAGATTTCGAGCCTTTATTTAAGAAAAATAAGATAAAAAAAGCTTAATTACCAACTGCCGCCGCCGCCACCGCCCATCCCGCCGCCGGAACTGCCGCCGCCGCCGGAAAACCCCGACCCGCCCGACCAAGATGATTTGCCGGACGGGTTTGAAGACAGGCTCCCGGCGGCAACCGAATTAAAAGTATTTATCTGCCGCCCCAGCTCTGCTGCAGTAAACCCTTGGACATAATCCGGCGGTTCAACTCCCAAATCCGTCATATCCTCGGCCAACTGTTCAACCACTCCTAAAGAAATTGCCAGCGGCAGCATCTCTGCTAAAAATAAATGCTTCTCTGCAATTTCCTGGCGCCATTTGCCTTTTTTTAAATACCACTGCAGGCTTTTTGACTGCCGGAAAAGAGAATAACCCCAAGCTGTTTTACGCGGCATAAAGCGGGCGGCGACAAACGCAATAAAGATCGACGGAACCGCAAACAAAAGCGGCAGGGCATTAGCAGTCAACCCGTTATATATCACTACTAAAAAGCCGGCAAGAAAAGACAGGCCGATCGCAATTCCAAACCATTTACCCCGGACTTTATCCGGCGAATCAGGAAATATTTCTGTTTCAACCAAACTTTGGTAAAGCTTTTTTTTGAATTCCGCCAAATGAACATAAAATTTATTTTTCAAACCGGAAATTTTGACTTCCTTATCACCTTGATCAAATAAATTTTCAAAAAGACAGCGCTGATAATCAGCCAGCTGATCATCAGCTTTTTTTAATTTTTTTAAGCGGTAATCATCTTTTTTAAAAATACTTTTCTGGCGGATCCGTTCAATCTCCAAACAACCTAATCTGGCCAATTCAATAATTTCGGCAACCACGTCCCGAAGATTAACTTGATCATCAATAATCGTCCCGACTTGAGCCGGAGTTAAATTATCAATCGGATGGTAAACCATCGGCAGATGGGGACGCGCCAGCGGATTAACCGTCTTAATCTCCTTATCTTCCGGGCGGAAATAGACATTATCCGATAAAAACCGCTTGTCCCGGCCTTTTACCCACCAGAAAATCCCGGTTACCAGCATCGGCATCACCGCCGCGGCGTAACCCCAGTTATCTCGAATTGTCAGCCAGCCGATTTTAACCGGACCGGGAAAGTTCAACTGATTATTTTTCTCCAGCCCGATCACCACTGTAAAATCCCGCCCCTGGCCGACCGGCCGGCTGATTGAAAACTTCACCTGAGATTCTGAAGACTCAACTTCCCGGCAATTCTGCTGTTTAGAGCCCGCCAGACCGGCAAAACAATCAGTTTGTCCAATAACAGCATATTGACTATCTACTACCACTGAAGCCGCTTCTATCGGCACATCCCACTCCGCCCCGGTGACATTCCAATAAAGTTCGTCGTAATCATCATACCGCCGGATCACCCGGTCAAGCGAATAGGTAATAACATAAACTTTATCGCCTTCAACTGTTTGGTCCGGATCGCCGATTCGCAGTCTTTTTGACTGGGCCTGGGAACTGACGTCAACCTGAATTTCATTTCCCTGTTCATCGGCCGCTGAAATTAAATTAAAATTTGTTCTTAGAGTCCGACCGTTGACCGTATAAACTACCGGAATAACCCGAAAGATTCCATGGCGCGGCTGGTTAAAACTAACCGCAATTTTTTCTTCCACTGTTATTGAAGCATCTTGGTTGATTTCAACTTGGGCTTGAAAATTGGAAATTTCATAGGGAGACTGTTTTTCCTGGCTGAAAACAACCGCCGGTAAAGAGAAGAGTAAAAACAAGAATAAGAAAAGCTTTTTAAACATTGGTTAATTATACATCTGATTTGATTGGTAATGCGTCGTTAATAAATGCTGTAGGGGCAGGTTTTATGCCTGCCCGATATTGGGCAACCACAAGGGTTGCCCCTACAAAATCTCTGTACCCCTATTATTAACAAAAAGCTTTATTAACAACCAGCCGGCGGCAAATCCGCCGACATGGGCAAAATAAGCCACTCCGCCCATTGCTTGATTCATCGAAGCCAAAGAGCCGACTCCAAACAAAAACTGAAAAGCAACCCAATAAAAAAGCATAAAATAGGCCGGAACCGTTGCCCGGCGGAAAATCCAGCCCAACGGGATAATTACCTCAATTTTATTTCTGGGGAATAAAACCAGATAACCGCCCATCACCCCGGCAATTGCGCCGGAAGCGCCCAACTGCGGGATTAAAGAATTAGGGTTAACCAAAATCTGCAGACCGGTAGCGGCAAGCCCGCAAATTAAGTAAAAAGCCAAATAAACAAAATGCCCCAGCTTGTCCTCCAAATTGTCCCCAAAAATATAAAGAAAAAGCATATTGCTCAATAAATGGCCCAGCCCGCCGTGTAAAAACATTGAACTAAACAAGGCAATCCACTGTTCTCCGGCTAAAAACACTCTCGGGACTAGGGCATACTCATACAAAAACGCCTCAAAAGCACTCGGGGACAGGATAATCATAAAAACAAAAACTGCCGTATTAACCGCAATCAGCAGATAAGTAAAAACCGGAAGCCTGCCGGACGGGCTATGGTCCTTTATTGGAATCACACTTGATTATATAATACTTTAACTGCCGGGGTGTTCCCTTCTCCAATCATTCGCCAAGCTTTTCTCCAGTTCCGAAGCCTGTCTTCGCAGACTCCGCCTCTTTCCCAATGGAAGATAAGGCATCCTCTTTTTACTCCGATACTGCTCATGGCACCGCCCGCGGTAAACCCGATTTGCTCCGTTCAGACTGCTTTTTTTGTTCTCAATAAACATAGCAATTAAATTAATTAGTAACAAAATTGATCAATTCCCCGGGGACAAAAATAACTTTTCTGATTTCCTTACCTTTTAAATATCTGCTGACATTCTTGTTCTCTTTTGCCCGCTTTACAACCTCACTTTTAACTTTTGATTTTTCACTTTTAACTTCGAGCACCGCTCGAACTTTCCCGTTGACCTGAACCGCAATCTCCACCTGATCCTTAACCAGATATTTTTTTTCTACTTCCGGCCAAGATGACCAGTGGACGGAATCATCGCTTTTAGACAATTGGCTCCACAATTCTTCGGCTAAATAGGGAGCATACGGGGCAATCAATTTAACTAATTTCTTCTTATCTTCAATTTTTAATTTTGCATTTTGCATTTTTAACTTATTTACCCCCTCCATCATCGCCGCCACTCCGGTATTAAATTTATATTCTTCAATATCATCAGAAACTTTTTTTACTGTCCGGTTGATAATCCCTTTAACCTCAGTGTTTTCTTTGTCGGCCGGTTCAGCTTTAATAATTTTCTCAAACTTATTTAAAAACCTCACTACTCCCTGCAGCGCTTTTTCATTCCAGGCCATGGTGCCGTCAAACGGGCCCATAAACATCAAGTAGGTTCTTAAAGCGTCAACTCCATACTTTTCCCAAACATCATCGGGATTAATCACATTGCCGTAGGACTTGCTCATCTTTCGGCCGTCCTGGCCGAGAATCACTCCGTGAACCACCCGCTTTTTATAAGGCTCTTTCTCCGGAACCATACCGATCTCGTTTAAAAATTTATGCCAAAAACGGGAATAAAGCAGGTGCAGTGTCGTATGCTCGGCCCCGCCGAAATAAACATCAACCGGCAGCCAGTAGCTGAAAATATCTTGCGAAGCAGAAAAGATATTTTCAGAATTTTCAATTTCCAATTTCCAATTTTCAATTTTATCTTTAATAAGATATGCGAGGTAATACCAACTGCTCCCGGCCCAATTCGGCATAGTGTCGGTTTCCCGCCGCCCCGGACCGCCGCAGTTAGGACAGTCGGTTTCAAGCCAATCTTCTGCTTTAGCTAAGGGCGATTCCCCGGTCCCGGCCGGCTCATATTTTTCCACTTTCGGCAGTTCAACCGGCAAATCCTGTTCGGGGACCGGCTGCCAGCCGCATTGTCGGCAGTGAATCATCGGAATCGGTTCGCCCCAATAATGCTGGCGGGAGAAAATCCAATCCCGCAAATGATAAGAAACTGATTTTCCGCCGACCCCCATATCTTCAATAATTTCAATTGCTTTTTCTATTGCTTGAGCCGGATTCAGCCCGTTAATCGGGCCGGAATTTATTATTGTCCCTTTAGAAACATCAGGATAGGCCTGCCGGTCAAAATCCCAATCTTGCTTTTCCGGCTTGATTACCGGAATAATCTCCAAGTCAAACTTTTTAGCAAAATCAAAATCCCGCTCATCATGAGCCGGGACTGCCATAATCGCCCCAGTGCCGTAGGTTGATAACACAAAATCCGAAATCCAAATCGGGATTTTTTTGTCATTAACCGGATTAATCGCATACAACCCGGTAAAAACACCGGTTTTCTCTCTCTG
>CAZDJQ010000006.1:33190-36974 GCA_964505765.1 uncultured Gammaproteobacteria bacterium
CCAAATCATGTTCCGGCGCCAAAACCATAAATGTCGCCCCCCACAGCGTATCCGGCCGGGTAGTAAACACCTCAATCTCTTCATTAACTTTTAATTTTGAACTTTTAACTTTAAACTTTATCCTCGCTCCTTTTGACCGGCCGATCCAATTTCTCTGGGCGGCGATCACCGACTTGGGAAATTCGGTCAAATCCAATTCATCAGCTAATCGATCGGCATAGTCGGTGATTTTTAAAAGCCACTGATCAATCTCTTTTTTAACCACTTCAGCTTCACATCTTTCACATCTTCCGCCGACAACTTCTTCATTAGCCAAGCCGATTTTACAAGAAGGACACCAATTAATCGGCTTTTCTTCTTTATATGCCAAGCCGTGTTTATACAACTGCAGAAAAATCCACTGGGTCCATTGATAATAATCCGGGTCGGAAGTGTCTATTTCCCTCAGCCAGTCAAAAGAAAAAGCCATTTTTTTCATCTGCCGTTTAAAGTTTGTCGTATTCTCCTTAGTCGCTTTTTGAGGAGAAATTCCTGTTCTTATGGCATAATTCTCAGTCGGCAGTCCGAAAGCGTCCCATCCCATCGGGAAAAGGACATTAAAACCCTCCATTCTCTTTTTACGGGCGAAAACATCGGCCCCGGTCATTGTAAAGGCATGGCCAACGTGCAGACCGCTGCCGGAAGGATAAGGGAACTCGACCAAAACATACTTTTCTTCTTGATCTCCTAAATCCTCTGCCTGATATCCGCCCTGTTTTTCCCATTCAACCTGCCATTTAGATTCAATCTTTTTAAAATCCATAAGTCAGCAAACCGGAACAATTAACAAATTTCATTCTATCCACCATTTTACCCCATCAGAAATAATTTTTACAGTCCCGTTTTGATCAGTCCTCAAAATCTTAATTTTAAAATCTCTCAATCGCTTCAGCACCTCTTCATTCGGATGGCCGTAACTGTTCTCGCCCACCGAAATCACGGCCAGCTTGGGCTCAGCTGCAGTCAACAACTCTTCAGAAGTGCTGTTTTTTGCTCCGTGATGACCGACTTTTAAAATTTCGACCGGTTTCAACTGCCGGCGCCAGGCTAAAATCTGCTCCCCGTCCTTTTCCAAATCTCCGGTAAATAAAACCTTAAACTGATTAAACCTAAATCTTAAAACCAATGAATTATTATTTAAATTATCGGACTTTAATCCAAACTCCGGCTGAGGACAATTCTGATCTAAGTCAAAAAACATTGTTTGTAAATTTCTTTCTACCTGATAATTTTTCAAGGCCGGAGAAAGACTCTCAAACTCCAACATATCTATTCTAAATACCTCACCGGCCGGAAGTATTTTTGAACAAACCTTTTGCTCAAAAAGCTTATCTTTTAATTCCTGCCACTGCCAATTGTCAGAATTGTCAAAACCGCTGTGTATAAAATAATCCACCCTATAACGCGAAAGAACTTCCGTCAACCCGCCGAAGTGGTCCTCATCCGGATGAGTGTTGACCACCACTTCGATCTTGCGGTCCCAAAACGGCATCTGCCCTCGAAGGCAGGCAAGCAGTTTTTTATTTTCAGCGGCCGAGCCGCCGTCAATCAACACCTGTTTGTTTTTACGGCTGACCAAAATTGCATCACCCTGGCCGATATCACAAAAAGTTAAATATAAATTAGGCTCCGGCCGTTGAAGAACGGCAAAAACCGCCAGTGCGATCAAACAAACTATAATCCCTAACCTAAGGAGAATCTTCCGATCTCTTTTATCCATTTACTGCCGCAACAAAAGTTTCGACTAAATCCTTCAACGGCCAATTATAAGGAAGTAAATCCAACGGCGCTTTCGGATGGGATAAAATTAAATCCCAAAACTCTTCTCTGGATTCAGCGGTATTTTCTTGTTTTTTCAACTTGATAATCAAATTTTGGGCCTGCTTCTGCCACTGATCAACCGGCCACAAACTACCAACAATTTCCCTTGAATTTTGGGCAAAAAGCCGGCCGACAAAAAAACAAAAATTATCCGGCTGGTTTTTTTGGGCAAATTTTTTGATATATTCATCGACGGACAAAGGCGACAGCCAAACAGAGCGTTGAAGCTGTTTAAAGCCGAGTTCATAGAGGTTTTGCCTGATCAACCGCCTTTTATTGCGATTTTTTTCGGGAATGTCGTAACTGACAATCCGCCACAACTCGTCCCAGTTTTGATTTATCAAACCGAGAACCTGCTTTCCCCTTTCTTCAGGAAGAAAATCCTTATCAACTTTGTCTTTTCTCCGCAAATAATTAAGGCTTCTCCTTGCTTTATCAGGCGAGGCCGCCAAACTTTCAGTCACCCAAATTGGATCCCGGAAATAGGAGTCAAAAACAACTAAAAAATCTTCTGCCGCTTGTAATACCGATAGTAACCGGCTCTTTTTTGCCATCTTCTATTTTCAAACTAACATTAAAACAAACCATTGTCAATTATCATGTCCGATCGTGCAGAATAATCGAGATACTATAGGACCAAGAAGGCAAAATCCGGTCGATTATCATGTCCGATCGGACAGCATAATTGAGATACTATAGGTTGGTTGTTTAGGTGGCGGGGGAAATTTAATGGCTGATGCGGGGTTTACTGCTCAATTTCAAAATTTCTAATCCCCTGTTTCCACCATCAAATTTTAATGTGGAAAAGCTAAAAAGGAATATTTATCTCTGAAAACGGCAGATCGGCGAAAAATTTTATCACTACGACCATCCAGCTTAAAATCGGATAGCTTAAATACAAAAGAAGCTCACGAACATAAGGCAGCCAGCTAAAACCTACTGCGGCGATGCCCAAATACATAAGCGGTGGCACTAAAGGGATAACAAAAACGTTGCTAACCGGCGCTAACAACGACAACTTTCTAAAATGGAGAATAATCAGCGGAATTACCAATAATTGGGCGGAAAGCGTTTCAGCAACAATTGAATTCAGCCAATTTTTGTCCTGCCATTTATTAAAAACTCTTTGCCCCAGCATCAACCCCGATAAAGCGGCAACGCTTAATTGAAAACTAATATCAACAATTAAATCCGGTTTAATCATCAGCAACAGCCAGACGCTGAAAATCAGCACCCGGACCGGTTGGTATTTTCTGCCGACCAGCTTGGCCAAGAGCAAAAAACTAAGCATTACCCCGGCTCTCAACACTGGCACTTGAAACCCGGTGATGCCAACATAAACCCAAATCAGCAAAATCCCCAAAACCACCGCCGGATAAAAACCCAAAAAATAACTGAGATAATAGGCGGGTTTTTGACCGACAACCATCAGATTATAGCCGCTAGCAACTATTATATGGAGAATGCCAGATTTCTGCAGTTGGCTGAAAAAAATTTTATCTAATTTCTGCTGACGGCCGAACACAATTCCGGCTAATAAATCCGCTTCCGGATAAGGTAATTGCCTTAAAATCGGTTTGGTTAATTTTTCCCGGATAATATCGAATTGTTTAACTAATTCCGCCAGGTAAAATTTGGGTTTTTTGCCGGCTGTGAAAATGATTTTCGATGGACTTAGCAAACACCAATCCGCTTTGCTCTGATTTTGACAGCGATTAATTCCGCCGACAATCTCCAAACAATTGCCCAATTGATATTTTTTGGTTTCAGCCAGCTTAATTTTAATGGTCTGAAAGTGGTTTTGGTAGTAAAAATACTGACCGTCCGGGTAGATATAAGGCTCTTTAAATAGGCAAAAATTAAGTTTTACTTTTTGACCGGGCTGAAACTTTTGACTTAAACGCAAGTCTTGAAAAAAACGAAA
>CAZDJQ010000007.1:0-19367 GCA_964505765.1 uncultured Gammaproteobacteria bacterium
GACCTTAAACTTGCGAACGACAAAAACTCGCCGGCTCGTTCTCCAAAAAGCACGACATCATTCACGACACAAGGTCGGAACTCTGTCTGTTTGTTAGCAAATAGTTTCATGTTCTTTTCACTCCCCTCCCGGGGTTCTTTTCACCTTTCCCTCACGGTACTAGTTCACTATCGGTCAGCACAAGTATTTAGCCTTAGAGGAATGGTTCCCCTAACTTCAGTCGAAACTTCGACTTACTCAGGAATCCGTCCAAAAGTTTTCTGTTTTCGCTTACGAGTCTTTCACTCTCTTTGGAAGCCCATTCCAGAGCTTTCTGCTAACAAAAAACTTTATTATGACGAACCCTATGACCCCTTGATAAAAATCAAGGTTTAGGCTGATCCCTTTTCGCTCACCGCTACTAAGAGAATCACTATTGTTTTCTTCTCCTCTGGGTACTAAGATGTTTCAGTTCCCCAGCTTATCTCCCCGAACAATCGGGGTGGCTCTGCTTACACAGAGTCGGGTTTCCCCATTCGGAAATCGTCGGATCAAAGGTTGTTGGCACCTAACCGGCGCTTTTCGCAGCCTTCCACGTCCTTCATCGACTCGTGCTACCAAGGTATCCACTATCTGCCTCAGTACTAGAATCTATTTCCCGGCTAGTTACCATATGGTAACTATAAATTGCAGGAAATAATATTAATTTCAAAGTGCACTAAAAAAACCGAGGCATTTGCCTCGGCTCCTCAAATAATCTACTGTTGATTAAAAAACTACAACAATCTTCGACAAAAGTGTGTGTTTAAATTATTGTTTATCATAAGCATTTTTTATTTAGGAAACCGAGACAATCTCGTCTCTTTCAGTGTTGTTATTATACGAAGGTTTGAAATTAAAGTCAAGACTAGACGTAATTAGTAAAAAGTAATTAGTAATGGGTAAAAAATCTGAAAATAAAATTACTTATTACCTGTTACGATTTACCAATTACATATAAATAAATACTTTCTTTTTTATCAATATAGTCAGCACCCGGAATTTGATAATCATTAGAAACCAACTTCACCGGATGATCCAAGTCTTTAATTAATTTTTCTTTTAACTTCGACATATATTTAGGAAACAGATAGGTGGCAATTACGGTTGCCTGATTATAATCAGCTTTCCAAAAACTTTTCAGTTTTATTTCTGCTTTGTCCTTTAATCCCAATTTTTTGATTTTTTTCCGGGACTGATAAACCAAAATCGGATCGATTTCATAACCAACTGCTCGGGCACCCCGGCCGGCAGCTGCAATCACGATCCGCCCGTCCCCTGACCCGGGATCAATTACTACGTCTTTCTCATCAACTTCCGCTAAATCCAGCATTTTTTTAACATCGTCATCCTCCGACGGCCGATATACCGGCCCGGCTTGCGAAGAAAAAGAGATGTAATACATATAAGCAGAGGCCAAAATAAAGAATATCAAACCGGCCCAAAAAAAGATTGTCATCTGTGAATATATTATAATGTATTCAATGAATTACGTATTAGTCGACATTGGGTCTTCTACTTTAAAAGCGTATCTGTACAACGGAAAAGAAACAAAACTTTTGCTTGAAAAAAGCATTCATTTTAAGAACAATTTTCAAAACGGCGATATATCAAAACAAGACAAGACAAAACTAATAAAATTAATAAAAAAATTAAAACAAAAATACTCTCAAGCTGTCTTTCTCACTTTCGCCACTTCTGTTTTTAGAAACCTCGCTCCTGCTAAAAAAGTGTTGCTTATTGAAGAGTTTTATGCTGAAACCAGCGTTATTTTAAACATCATTAATCAAACTGTGGAAAGCTTGTATCTTCAAATTGCGTCAACAACAAATTATCAAACTGAGGAAAAGTTAATGCTTATGAATATCGGAGGAGGGTCAACGAAACTTATAATTTTAAAAAACAATTTGGTAGTTGAGCGCAAAAATATTCAAATAGGAGTTGGAACTATTATTAAAAAATTTCCGCCGATCAATAATCAAATATCCGGCGTGCCGATTAAGCAAGTAGTCAACTTTGTGCAAAGAAAACTACCTGAGCTCAAAAATAAACCCAAAATTATTTTCTATACCGGCGGAGAATTAAAATATATGAAATTAACAAAATACCCCTTAAAAGAAAATTATTTGTTTAAAGATAAACACCACCCAAATTTGATGCATTTTGATGATTTTAAGCAAAAAAACAAAGAAATATTCAACAAAATTAAGTTAACTGAACTAGAATCGTTAATGCCAGAAAATCCAAAATGGATGCACGGTGCCCGCAGTTGTTCAGCACTAGCCCAAGCAATATGTAATCAGTACAAAATTAAAACAATTGTTCCTTCAAATGTTAATTTAATAGACGGTGTAATTTACTATCTATCAAAATAAAATTCAGTTCAATAAATAATTTCACCTCATTTTTCTTGGAGTGTTTTTAAATCTGAATTCACCATTATTTCTACCAATTCTTCAAAAGTTACTTCCGGCTCCCAGCCCAATTCTTTTTTAATTTTTGACGCATCAGCATTTAGAACTTCAACATCAGCTGGTCTAAAAAATTCTGAATTAACCTCAACTACTTTTTCTCTGTTATCTTTACGTTTAGCAATTTCATCAACTCCTTTGCCCGACCAGACTAAATCTATGTCAATTGCTTTAAAAGCAGCATTAACAAAATCCCTAACCGTATGTGTTTCACCAGTCCCAACAACATAATTTTTAGGCTGGTCATTTTGAAGCATCATCCAAATAGCTCTAACGTAATCCGGAGCATAACCCCAATCTCTTTTGGCATTTAAATTCCCCAACTGCAGCGGTTTTTTAGTCATCCCCAGTTTATACCGACCAACATAATGAGTAATTTTATGGGTGACAAAGTCTAAGCCACGACGCGGTCCTTCATGATTAAACAATATTCCAGCCACAGCAAAAAGATCATAAGATTGACGATAATTAATTGTCAACCAATGAGCTGCTAATTTGGCAATTGCGTAAGGGCTTTGAGGATAAAATCTGCTTTCTTCATTTTGAGTTTTATCAACCACTTTACCAAACATTTCACTAGTTGAAGCTTGGTAAAACTTAGTGTCAGGCTTAATCACTTGAATTGCTTTTAAACAATTAAGCACTCCTAAATAATTTACTTTAGTCGTCAGCTCTGGCTGTTTCCAAGACTGGCCTACGTGAGATTGAGCCGCCAGGTTGTAAAATTCATCCGGCTGATATTTTTTTATTGCCCGCTCAAGAGAAACAGTATCTAATAAATCGCCAGAAAATTGAATAATTTTATCCCAAAGATGATGTGATACGCGGCTAGGCGGTTCTGTGCTAACCCGCCGAACCATCCCAACTACCCGATAATCCTTTTCCAGAAGAAAATCTGCTAAGTGCGAGCCGTCTTGGCCGGTAATACCTGTAATAATTGCAGTTTTGCTCATAAAGCCTTCTTCATTAATATCTAATCATAAAAATTAACAAATTTAAAGGTTAATCACTTTGGCCGGAAAAGGAACATCAATCGAATCGGTTGAGGTGATAAACCCTTGATAATCAGGCAAAATAGAAACCACTAATTCCCGGTTCTGCTCATCTAGTTCGGAAAAAATATCATCGAGTAAAAGCAGTGGTTTTTTTTCATATTCGGATTCAACATAAGCTAAGTGCGCTAACTTTAAGCCCAAGGCCGCTATCCGCTGTTGACCGCGGGACCCCCAGACAGCCAACTCTTTTTGATTTTTATCAAATTCATCAGATAAAACAAGAAAGTCATCCCGATGCGGCCCGATTGTCGTTATCCCCCGATTAATATCTTTTTCCAGTTTTTCTTTTAACAAATTGACAGTGACCGGACTGACCTGATAGTCTAATTCCAAATGGGAAAACTCTGTTTTTTCAGTCTGCCAGTAATAGTTGCAGTAATCAATAAACTTCCGTCTCGCCTGAATTAAGGTCTGACCGTTTTTTTCTAAAGTCTGACTCCAAAAAAACAATTCTTGTTTAGAGGCCCGGTCAGCTTGGATCTGTTTTAACACCCGATTGCGACGGGAAACCGCTTTATTATATGTCAACAATGCCTGGTTATACTGCCAATCAAGCGGGGCTAATAAATTATCTAAAAATGCTCGCCGTCTGCCGGGGGAGCCGGTAGTTACCCGAATATCCTGCGGCCGGAACAAAACACTAATTAATTCCTTTTGAAACCGGGTTTTTTTTCTTTCAACCTTATCAACCCAAAACTGCTTATTTGCTTGACCTTGGTCGTTTTTAATTGCAATTTTTAAATGTTTATTGTCTCCCCAGCCTTCAACCAAAGCCAGATCTTCCCCCCATTTAATTAATTCTTGATTGGTCTGGGCTCGAAAACTGTCACCGGTTGTCAACAAACTAATTGCTTCCAACAAGTTTGTTTTGCCGACAGTGTTCGGCCCGATTATCAGGTTGAGGTCAGGAGAGAACTTAAATTCACAAGAATAATTACGAAAGTTAACTAATTTTATTTTTTTTAGTTTCATTCTGCTTCGGCTTGAGCTTTTTCTTCTTCAGTTTTTTGTTTAGTCACTTCTACTTCCTCCGGCCCGATCTCGCCTTCTTCGGCTATTGCTTCCTCTAATTCCTCTTCGCCCAAAAGAATTTCTTCTTCACTGACCGGTTCTTCAATTTCTTCCATTAAAGGTTCTATTTTGGCAATTATCTGATCCTTTTCAGCATGGACTTCCACTTTGTCGCTGTCGTAATCCAATTCAGTTATGGTAACAAAATCGTCTACTTCTTCCAAAGAGGTGATGGCTACAATAAATTTTTCAGGCAAGGCGTCCGGCAGGGCTTCTACTTCAACTTCACTCATCTGCTGAACTAAAACTCCTTCACCTGATTTATCAGCCGGCGAAACTCCACTAAGTTCAATTGGGACATCAACGGTAACCGTTTGACTTAAATCAACTTGATAGAAATCCAGATGAATCAATTCATCGGAGATTGGGTCATATTGCGGATTTTTCATCATAACCGTCCGTTCGCTCATCCGCTGATCACCAAATTCCAAATTTATCAATCCGGTCTCTCCAACCTGATAAAACAAGTCTTTGACATCGTGCCGGTCTATTTTTATATTAATACTATCTGTTGATGGGCCATAAACCACCGCCGGCAAAGAGCCTTGCCGTCGAAGCTGTTTGACTTGCCCTCCGGTTAATTCTCTTTTTTCAACTTTTAGTTTTGGTCTGTATTTAGCCATTTATTATTATCTATTTTATTAACTATTAGTTATGAATTATAAATTTTTAATTTCTGACTACAATCCATAATCTATCGACTATCGACTGCTTCTGAGCCATTTGGGTGGAGATGCTCGGCAATGAACCGAGGTCCAGAAAAATACCTAAAAAACTTCTACAAGCTTAGTCAGACTTAAGTTTGTGCTGATAAATAGACGTCTGACAAAACTTTTATCAGCCTTGGTTAAATAATTTCTTTTCTTATCCTAACCAAAGACAAGAAAATAAGTTCGAATTGTTGACACTCAACTTAATCTCTCGAACAAAAATTAAGCGAATGCTCCGATGTTATGCTAATGCATAATTCGGAGAGCCAAATTTGTTTTCGGCATGTTTTGTTTTGATCTGTTTTGTCTCGAATGATCAACGAGAGCTTGCTGTTTTTTTAAAGTTCTTTTTCCGTCGAATCTTGACATCCCCAATTAAAACATGTGACATGTCAATGGTCAAATGTTGAATATCAACTGTCAGGAAATTCTCTTTTTAACTTACGATCAATTTCCCGCTCCATTAAGTCTTTCTTTTTTTGATGTTTTGTTTTGCGCCTGCCAATCCCTAACAATACCTTTATCCAGCGCCCTTTAGTATAGCAAGCTAGAGGCACCATTGTCAATTTGGATTTTTTTGCATCTTTCAGGGTTTTAATCTGGTTTTTGGTCAATAAAAGTTTCCTTTTCCGTTTCGGTTCCTGTGAGTCCATTCTTGCGAAAGGATAGGGGGTAATATCAGCATTAATTAAATACGCTTCATTGTCTTCTAATCGGACAAAGGCATCTTTAAGCTGGATCCCCCGGGTTCTAATTGCTTTTACTTCCGCTCCGGTCAGTTTTATTCCTGCTTCCAGCTTGTCTTGAATATCATATTCCCGATACGCGTTTTTGTTTAATATTTTTTTCATACTACTATTATACAGGCCTCAGAAGGCCAAATGGTTATATTGCTATATTGTTATATGGCTAAATTGAAAACAATAAATTTTTTCGTAGGGATTGTCGTAGGGACAGGTCGCGACCTGTCCCTACTTTTTTGTTTTTAAATCGAGAAGTGTCAATGGTCAATGGTTAACGGTTAATGGTCAGGTGTTATTCCGATACCGGGGAAATTACCACGTATCGGCGGGAAGCTTCACCGGTAGATTCTGTTTTTACTGCCGGATCCTCGCTTAGAGTAATATGAATTATTCTTCTTTCATATGGAGTCATTGGCGATAAAGCAACTGGCTGTCCACTCATTTTTGCTTTTTGACCGGCATTCAAGGCAATTTTCTGCAATCTTTCTTCCTGCTCCTGCCGATATTCATTAATATCAATCAGAATCCGCTGCCATTCTCCTAATTGATGAAAAAGCATCAGCCCTAAAATTAATTGTATTGCCGATAATGTTTTGCCGTGAAAACCAATTAAGTGGCCCGGCTCTTCAACTTTAAGAATTACTTTTAAAGCCTCATTTTCTTTATCTTCTTCAACTGTAATTTCTGACTCAAACTCCAATTTTGTTAAAAGCTGAGCGGTTAAATCTTTTGCTAATTCTTTTTTATCCATTATATTTTTCTTATTAACTAATAAACTAAAAGCCAGCCGCTATTTTTTATTTAGGATCAGCTGTTGAACTAAATTAAACAAACTAAACACAAACCAATACAAGACTAGACCGGAAGGAAATCTGGTTCCAATTAATAGAGTCATTATCGGAAACAAATAAAGTGACTGCGTCTGCATCATTGAAGCGAAATCATCTGCTTTTTCTTTGGTTTCTTTGGCAACCTCTTCTTGCTCCTTTGCCTGCGGCATTCTTAATTTAGCTGATAAGAATTGGGTCGCCGCCGCCGCAATCAAAAACAAACCCGGCACTTTACGGCCAAAAAGCTCAATCATATCCGGCTCTGATAAATTCAAATACCAAAATTTTAAATTAAAAGTAAGGTCAGCGGGCAATTCTAAAAATGGATAAAGCAATTTGTTCAATTCTCCCACTCCGCCGTTGTCTCCTAAGACATTCCTAAAAGCTTGGAACAAAGCAATTAAGATAATAATTTGTAAAATTTGAGGTAAAATGCCGGAAAACGGTTTAACTCCTTTTTCTTTATACAACTCCATCTGAGCTTGAGCTAAGGCTTGCTTATCGTCATTATGCTTGTTTTTCAACTTTTCCAGTTCCGGGGCAATTTCTTTCATTTTTTCCGCTGTTTTTAAAGAAGGCAAAGTCAACGGGAGTAATAAAGCCCGTAAACTCAGAGTTAATCCCATAATCGCCGCTCCTAGATTCCCAAATAAATGGTAAAAAGCAATCAAGGCGTTTAATAATGGTTGTAATAAAAAAGTTTGCCAAATATTCATAATTACCGCATAATTATTGCATAATTACTGCATTAATTCTTTCCTAAAAATAGGATTAACTTTTAAAAGATTATCTTTAATTTCTTGAAAACTTGCTTTTTTTATTCTTTTTTTTACTAAAACTAGCACAAAAATATCTGTTCTTAATTCCGGCAGTAAGCTTTTGACTGCTTCCGACAACTGCCGCCGGATTTTGTTTCTGGTTACCGCGGCTTTATCAATTTTTTTAGAAACAATAAAACCAAATTTTGGTGCCTTTTCTTGATTTTCTAAAAAAAGAACGGAAAAAAGGGGGGTGTCGTAAAATTTACCTTTACTCTTTACTTTTTGAAAGTTTCTTTTCTTTTTTAATCGAAAACTCTTTTTCAACACCATTGATTACTTAGCCGGATTTCCCTTTTTTACTGTTAATTTTTTTCTTCCTTTTTTACGTCTTTTTTTTAGCACTTTAGTTTTTTTTCTCATCCGTTTAAAAAATCCGTGTTTCCCTTGTCTTTTCTTGTTAGATGGTTGATAAGTTCTTTTTGGCATAATGGCTTTATTATAACATAGGAATAAAGTTTTCGAATATCCAATTTCTAATACTAAATAATAAATATAAAGATAGTAGTATTAGTAGTAGAAGATGTTGAAAAGTGAATTCTTAAGTAGCGAGACAACCTAAAAACTTAGTTGAAAACTTATTTTTCTTTAAAAAACACCGATTTAAAAAAAATAAGTCCTTATTTTATCTGATAATGTTCTACTTGTAATTAATTATAGGTGGTGGACAAGTTAATATTTTTTGTGGAAAAAGTGTGGATAAAAAAATTGGATTGTGAATTATTCATAAATTTTTTTCCTAATTTCCAAAATATCATGTCGAATTTGTTGATTAGTGGAAAACAAACGGTCGACTTTTTCCTCAGAGTGGATGATGGTAGTATGGTCTCTCCCGCCGAGGATATCGCCGATTCTTTTTAAAGAAAATTCCAGTTCTTTCCTTAATAAATAAGCAGTAATGTGACGGGCGACTGCGATTTTCTTTTTTCTGGACCGGCCTTTAATTTCTGAAGTTTTAAGCTGGTAATGCTTGGCTACTTTGGAAATAATCGTCCGGTGGGAAACAGATTTTTTGTGGTGGCTGTTGTTTTGTTTAAAACCAAAAAAGTTTTTCACAAAGTTTAAATCCGGCTGGGTGTTTTCCGCTTGAGCTTGGGCGGCAATTTGACTTAAATTCCCTTCAAGCTCCCGAGCATTGGATTTGATGGTTTCGGCAATAAAAGTAATCGCATCTTCTGAAATAGGAATTTTCCGCTGTTCAGCTTTTTGTTTTAAAATGGCAACGCGCATTTCAAAATCAGGCGGTTGAATATCAACGGTTAACCCTCCCATGAACCGGGAGGTAAGCCGGTCTTTCAATGGTTGGATTTCTTCGGGTTTGCGGTCGGAAGTTAAAATAACTTGTTTGTTTGACATGTGCAGGGCGTTAAAAGTATGAAAAAATTCATCTTGAGTGTATTCTTTTCCGGCGATAAATTGAACATCGTCAACTAAAAAGACATCAACATTACGATATTTGTGTTTAAATTTATTTATGGTATTTTCTTTTAAAGCGGCGACCAGCTCGCTGCTGAAAGTTTCTGCACTGACATAAAGGATTTTCCAATTGGGGTAATTTTCCATGAGTTTATTTCCGATCGCCTGAATGAGGTGGGTTTTTCCGACCCCGACCCCGCCCCAAATAAATAAAGGATTGTAGGCCTCACTTGGATTTTTGATAATTCCCTGGGCGGCGGCAAAAGCAAAATGGTTGGTGTCACCGACCACAAAGGTGTCAAAATTAAAAATAGGATGCAAATTCGCCTGTTTTTGATAAGGGGTTGAAAATTGCTTGTGGATAAGTTGTTTGTTTTGATTTTTAGTGCTTTTTTGGATTTGCTCTTGTTTTTGTTTTTCAAAAAGCGGCCCGGAATCTTTTTCTTCTTTTGAGTGGGTTTTTTTTATTTCAAAATTTAAACTGACCGGCTGTTGGGTTTGGCTTTCAATGGCGGATTTTATTAAGGAAGAATACCTTTTTCTTATAAGATCGGCTAAATATGAATTTGGACAATTTATAACCACCTGGCCATTCTTATATTCTTTTAAACTTGTATCGGCAAAAAGTGTGGTGAAAATTGTTTTGCTCAGTGACAATTTCAACTCTGCCAATACGCTGGACCATAGTGTTTTTGCGTCTTTGGTGGTCATTGGTTTTTTGAGGGCAGTTATCCACATTATAAAAAGATTATCCACAATTGACAAGAGCCAATTAGGGAACAGTTGACATTTAATGAGAGATTCTGAAAAAACATTCTTTATAGTCAATTGTTAATGGTTAATGGTCAATCGTCAATAGTTAAAGGTTCTTTTAAAGTGATTGATTTTTTTGTTCTTATAATATAGTATTAGTTCAAATGGAACTTAAGGTTTTACAAGAAGAGTTAAGCAAAGCGCTGGCGACGGTGTCAAGATTTGTTGCTTCTAAACCGCAATTGCCGGTGTTGACCAATATTTTGTTTACAGCCACAAAAGACAACAAGCTTTGTCTGTCAGCCACGGATTTGGATATCGGGATTAAATTTTGGCTGGATGCCAAGGTTCAAGAGCCCGGACAGATTACAATTCCAGCAAAAGAAATTAATGAATTTGTTTCTTATCTTGTCCCGGGCAAGTTAAGTTTGAAAACAGAAAACAAAACCAAACTACATCTTTCTTCCAACGGCGGCCAGGGAAAATTTTCCGGAATGGATGCAAGTGAGTTTCCGGAAATTCCGGGATTAGACAAGAAAAAGACAATGTCGGTCCCTTTGGAAAAATTAGGGCAAGCAGTTAATTTAGTAAGTTTTGCTGCGGCTGATGATGATACCCGGCCGGTTTTGTCGGCAGTAAATTGGCAGTTTGGTGATGAAGAATATCGGATGGTAACCACCGACGGTTATCGATTGTCTTTAAAAGACGTTTCCAAAATTGATGTTAACGAGTCCGGAAAAGCTTTTTTAATTCCGGCTAGAAGTTTAACTGAAATTATCCGGCTGACCAATAAAGAAAAGAAAATTAAGGTGGGGCTGACTAAAGATGAAAACCAAGTTGTTTTTGTTCTTCCTCAACTGCAATTGACTTCCCGCTTAATAGAAGGAGAGTTCCCTGATTATCAAGAAATAATTCCGGATGAGGTGGGGACAACGGTTGAGGTTGACAAGGCGGAGTTTTTATCGGCGGTCCGGGCCGCATCGGTATTTGCCAGAGAATCAGCCAACGTAGTTAAATTTTCAATTAAAGACAAGAAGATGGTTATTTCGGCTAATGCTCCCAGCGTGGGGGAAAACAAAAATGAAATTGAAGCTAAAATCAAGGGTGAAAAGCTGGAAATTGCCTTTAATTATCGGTTTTTAATTGATTTTTTACAAGCGGTGCCGGTCGGAGAAGAAGTAATTGTGATGGAATTTAATCAGCCTTTGTCTCCGGGAGTGTTTAAGGCGCCGACTGATAAGGATTGGCTTCATATCATCATGCCGGTTCGGGTAGATTTATAATCCTTGCGATAATTCTTCAATAATTATGCGGAGATAGTTTTTATTAAAACTGCCAGTTTATCTGGTGGCTGTTTGGGTCGACTCCTTGATTTTCAATCCAGTCTAAAACTTCTTGACGAGAGGCTGATTCTGTTGCTTGATAAATACTAATTTCAATTGTTTTTGGGGCAGTATATTTGATAGTGTATTTATCGTCAGGATAAGGAAGATAGGGAGTCAGCGGATAATTTTCAATAAGTTCTTGGACAAATTCTTCTTCGGTTATCCCTTGGCCGTCGGCGTCGGCTTGAGTCGGTATCGGACTGGGGCGGGGGGAAACTGTCGGGGTGGGGGTGATTTCTGCCGAAGGTTCTTGCTGAGAATCAGAAAACAGTTTAAACCCGGCTAAAATTCCGGCGATAATGGCTAAGATTATAATAAGTTGATATTTTTTAAAGAAAGAAATCAGTTTTTTCATTTAAGTTTATTCTACCGACAATCAATAAATTCAGCAACACTAACAATCGGGACCCGGGTAATGCTCACTTGTCCGCTTCCGCCCCAGGCTTGAGCCAGCGTTACCAGGCCGTTGAGGGCATCAGCTTCTAAAACAATGGCGATGTGCCCGTAAGCACCGCCGGTAAAAACAGCATTTATTCCGGGTTCTATCGCTTCCGCCGGCCGACAGCGATTACAGCCGGCGTTGACAAAATGTTTGGCATCACCACAGCCCGGCAGGCCGGGCTCAACCGCTCTTTTGAAACCGACGCATTGAAGAACAGTGTAGGTATTAGCAGAATAATTGATCGCATTAACAATGTGGCTGATTTGGGCTTCCGACAACATAGTCATCAGGGTTTCTGTTCTGCGAATGCACTCATCAACTTGGTGAGAATTACTCCGGGTGATTTTGGCTTCAGGAAAGCATTGGCTGAAAGCCTGTTCTAAAGCGCAGGCCAGCATTGCATTGGAGCTGGGGATTTCACAGGACTCAAGATCAACTTCTATAGCATCGATTCCGAGTTCACTGGGGGCAACACCTCTTTCATCGCCCCGGCCTAACGGCGGCCGCCGCCGAGATTGAGTTGATAAGTGTTGGGGGAGAAATCCTAACAGCATTACTCCGAAAAAAGCAACAAAACTAAAAACAATAATCGGACCGGGGTTGAAAGCAAGAGGAAGCGAAATTAAGGCGCCGATTGCGGCGCCGGCACTATACAAGCCTTTTTGCAAACGATTGGCAATACCGGCTTTTTGTTTACTGGCCTCAGCCTTGCCGGAAGAGAAGATGTCAGCAAAAAAGCCGGAAACGCCGGAAGCAATTCCGGTGAACGCTCCTTTTATCCCCGAAAATAATTTTTTCCCGGCAGTTTTCAACAGTTCCAGTCCGGCCCAGATGAGGATGGAAGCTCCGCCGGAAGGAACACCAAGAGTAGTAGCGATTATTCCACTTACTGCTTTTCCTCCGGCGAGTTTTATCCCGCTGAAACCGGCCTTTTTTGCCAGCCAGGAGCCGGCTTTGGATATTCCAGTTTTTACTCCCTTGCCAATTGCAGTCTGACCGATTTTTTTTGCCAGCTTTGTTTTTCCCAATTTAATTAGAGGAGACATGGTTCGGTAAAGCGGGTTGTTGATAACTGTTTGAGCGGCTTCCAGTTGAATGCCGTGCATGTCAATAACCGGGCCGCGAGCAGTGGTTGTTCTGGCAAAACTTTGCATTTGGCTCAAGACGGCTATTTCTTGATTTAGTTCTTGGCTAGTGAAATTTTGGGAGAAATGGCTGATGAAAATTTGACGATAGATTTCTTGATAGGGGCTTTCTTTGTATACCCGGAGAATTTGGTCCGGGTCTTGCGGGATGTGGCTAAGCCGTTTAAGCAGGCTGGGTTTTGTAATTTCTTCTCCTTTTTCTTGATGAGTGTGCTGATAGGCTTCTTTAATCGGTTCAAAACGGTAGGGGATTCGAAACCCGTAGCTCATGCTTTCAGCGCTTTGGCTGGTTTGTTCAGCTGGTAAGCTTAATCCCTTGTTGATTAAATGATTGGCAACGTTGGCTTGAATGGAAACCTGATTAATTTTCTGGATACTGTCAGCTTTGATTTCCATTTTTGATAATTGGTCAAAAGCAGACTTGGCGATTTTTTCAACCGGAAAATTTTTGTTTAGATTAATCCTGCGGTTGGAAAAAGCTAGAGCAATTTGGGGAGTAGCGACACCGGTTTCTGTTTTCGGGCCGGGTTTCAGATCCCAATTTTGAGACTTTGCCGTCATTAGACTGCCGGCGATATCCCGGCTGATTTCTTTACTTAGTTCCGGGTCGACTTCAGAATATTCTTCTATTACCGGCTGAACTTTTTCCGCAATTACTGCTTTTTGGGCTAAAGTTGCTGTATCAGCAACAGTTTCAACCTGACTGATAATCTCCGCATAATTATCGCACTTTTGTTGAATGGTTTTTCGCCATAATGAGATTTTCCCTAATGATCCAGTAGTTATGAAGTTCAACTCTTCCTGGCTTATTTGGCTTTCTGGCGAGCCGGCCCGGACAATGGCTTCAACCTGTTGTGAGTGCATGTCTAAAACAGCTTCAGCCCATTGTTGGCTTTTTTCAGGCCTGTTTTCAGCGGCGGTAATTTTTAAATCGGGCAGGCGGTTGATTTCGTCATTTAGTGTTATTTCGGCTTTGGCGTTAGCAATTTGCTGTTCTGTTAATTGGTCCGGAAGCCGGCCGTCATTTTCTTCTTTTAAATAAATGATTAACCGATCTACTTCCGGTTGGGAAAACTTAGTTTCTATTTGAGAGCTGATTTCCGCTCGGTTTTGATTGAGTTCTTTTTGATAAGCATCGAGTTTTGTTACCAGATCTTTGATATTTTCAGGAACCCGGCCTTGAGTAATTTGTTGAGAAACATGAGTATAAGTATCAATTTCAAAAGCGGCTCTTTCTAAAAATTCCAGCCATGATTCTTGAGAGTTTCTTTCCAGTCCCCAATATTGGTCGAGATGTTTAAGCAGTTTTTTAAATTGTCTTGTGCTGATTTCCAGCCGGGCCAGTAGTTCTTTTTTACTAAAATCATCGCTTAAGTCTGGGGTGTTGATTAGCTTAAATAAATACTGGCTTAGCGGATTTGTTTCGGCCATGCTTATAATTTACCATTTTGGGCTTGCTTTTTCATTTCAAGAATCTCTCCGGGGTCGGAAGTGATTAATTTGTGCTCGTCTTTGGAGGCGACGACTTTAATAGCAACATGATTGCGGCCGGCAAAAAAGATGCCTTCGCCGACATTAGCAGTTAAGAGCATTTGTTTTTCACCTTCCGACAAATAGAAAATATCAGCTACTTGATCAACGGCGGCCGGATGCTGTTTGAGCAAGACTCGGATGGCAGAATTTTTAATAATTGCCGCTCCGTATTCTGAAGTAACAAAATCATCGACATCTTGAGTGATGTTGGTTATTCCTAAATAATATTTTCGGGCCCGCTTGGCCAGTCCATATAAAAATCTTGCTGAATCCGGATATTTCATTAAATACCAGGCCTCATCAACGACCAGTAAGCGCTTTTTCATTTCCCGGCGGATTTTGTTCCAGATAAAGTCAAGAATAATATGCATGGCGATCGGTCTTAATTTTTCTTCCAAATCCCGGATGCCGAAAACAACCATTTTATTATCAATATTGACATTAGTTTGAGAGTTGAACAGACCGGCAAATGAGCCTTTAATAAATTTCTCCAGACGGGCGGCTAAAGAGGCGGATTTTTCTTCTTCCATGCCGATTAACACCTTGTAAAGATCCTCCATCAGCGGCATTTCTTTATCACTATAGTTTTCCAGACCGGGTCTTATCCCGCGCATTTTATATGTTTGAACTAAAGCTCGGTCAAGAATCGCGTCTTCTTCCGGGGCAAGCTCCCCCATTATAAGTTTGAATAAACTGTGTAAGGAGAGGATTTTTCTGCCAAGTTCGGTCTCGTCTTCTTTTTCTGAAGAAATTTCCAGATCAAATGGATTAATTTTTGAATCGGCATCAAAGCTGAAAGTTATATATTGGCCGCCGACGGCTTCACATAAATTTTCATACTCGTTTTCCGGATCAATAACAATCACTTCCGTGCCGAACATTAATGAACGCAAGGCTTCTAGTTTAACAAGATAAGAGTTGTGGACAAACATTCCATTGTAGCCAGCTAAAAAGACTTCATTATCAACGGTGAAATCATATACATAAGGATCGTTATTTTCTATTCTCTCTATTTTTTCTATTTGATCCCATTCTAATTGACTGTTGGCTAGCAATTTTAATCTTTTAATAATTTTTTTAGCTTTTAATATTTGTTTTTTTCTTTTCTGCCATTTCTCAAGAATATAATTTTTAGCTTTATAAACTTTTTTGTAGCTGATATCTGCGTTTGGATTATCTCCTAAAGTACCAAAGAAAAATTTGTCAAAATCATTTTGATATAAACCAAGAACTTGAAAAGATTCTTGGATATCTTCGTATACGCCTTGTGGAGTTAATCTAGTTTGTGTTGCTATTTCATTAAGGATGAAAGTGTTTTTAGTTTGAGGGATAAATTTATTGTTTTTAATTGTTGCCCAAGAAGAAGACAACTGTTCCCAAGCTTGGCCGTTTAATTTTTGATTAGCAGATACATTATCTATTAATTCATTCAGGTTTGGCAGTTGGTCAATTTTAGGTTTTGTTTTTCTTTGCCACTGTTCTAGTTGGCTTATTCTTTGCTCTGCAAAACCGATAACTTTATTTAGAGTTTTTCTTGATGGATTAAAGCTTCCTGTTTTTAATGCATTTATAATTTTGGGAGTTCTTACTCTTTGATCTGGATAAAGTAAATTGACCAATTGCCCAAAAGTTTCTTTGTTAACAGGAATTGTATCAACATTAGTGTGTTCTTTTTTATTAGTGATATTTTCCAAGAGCTTCTGCTTTCTAACACTGAAGAAGTCAATTTTATTTTTAAATTTAGTTAGATTATTTTGGTTATAAATATTTAATCGCCAATATTCCTTTTTCTTTTTATTAATTCCATTGGTTGCCGTTTTGTAAGTCGGCTTAACTCGTGCTTGAATCCCAAAGTATTTAAGTAAATAACTAAGTTGACTGATTAGTTCCTTGGATTTAGAGGTTGCGCTGATATTATGTTTTTCAACACCGCCATCACCTTCAAAATAGGCTTGTAGGAAGCTAGCAATGACCTTATTAGGAGATTGGAAAATTATTTCTGGAACTTGTTTGTTTTCGGCTTTTTGGCCGACTCCCAATTCAATTATGATTTGGGCAAACAAGGTGTTAGAGATTCTAATTTCTGTGTCATTGGGATTGAAATAACGGAATCCATATTGGGCAACTATTTCTTTTGCTTTCTCCAAAAGTTTCTTGTTTCCCGAGGTTATGCAGACAAAATCTTTGGTTACTGTGCCCTCAGCAACAATTAAGCCAAGTAAAAATCCGATTTTTTTGTCAATCGTTAATTTAAGAGGCAAGTGATTAAATTGATTTTTGCAATCGCCAAGATTACCCTTTTTTAAGTTTGGTTGATAATCTGTTTGTTTGCACAGCCGATTAAAGAAAAGCAGAGGAATTGCTCGATTCTGGACATATTTATAAAGGTAGCGGCACTTAGGATGGTCGTGGTTTTTTAGTCTCTTTTTAAGCTTTTTTATTACGGGGGCAGCATTGTGTAAATATGCTTTTTTATTGTTTTTCAGCAGTTTAATTAAATCAACCGTTGTCTCTTTTTGATTGAGATTATCGATCTGTCGGGGAAGGGGAATAAAGTCTCCTTCTTGAGCTTGGTCTCCTTTTAAAGTTTGAATTTGGTTGTTCTTAAGCGTTACTAAATTATGATCTTTAGTAATTGTAATTTCTCGCCCACCGGCGGTGGTTATTTTAAATAATTGCTTTGGAGCATTTTTACGCGCGGCGACAGTGACTTTGCTCCACTGACCTTTTAAATTTTTATCAAAGGTATAAACTTCTAACTGCGGAGGATTGGTGACACCTTCTATATCTGGTTCTAATTGGGTTGCTCCATGTTTCCTAATAAGTTTATTAACAATATTTTTAGCTTTAATTAATTTGGTTTTACCTTTATGTTTAATAAGAACCGGGTCGTCGCCACCAATGCTCTTCCCAGCACCTGATGTAGCGAAGATAGTACTGTTATAGTTGGGCATGGAAAAACGATCAAAAATAACTAAAGAGCCGTTGTGCTGATTTATCCCATACATCACCCCTTTTTCATCAGTTAATTCCGATGAAACAAAAGGAAAGGTTGAGGCGAGGGAAGTGGTGTCCATATTTCTGGTTATTTCCAGCTTATCTTCGCCGATCGGCAGTGTGGTTCTAAATCCGTCTTCCATTTGCAAAGTGGCGTGTTTGGGGATAATAAGCAGTGAGCCCAAGTTGGATTCCAGTTCTTTAGTAATTTGGTTGAGTTGTTCAACCGACTTGGAGCCGATGGTAATGTAAAGGCCGAATTGAAAAAACTTTTCCACTCCTTTAACCAGCTGTTCCTGCAAAGCAATCGCGTCTTCCAGCTTTGCTTTGGTTGCCGGATTAACAACTTTGCCGCGCTGAACATCAGAAGAAATTTCCGCTTCCATTTCAGCAATTTTCCGTCTTAAATCATCCAGAATCTCTTTTCCTTCTGTTGGATAGATATTCATGGAGATATCGAGCGAATGGTCAAAATTGATTAAAGAAGATAACCAATTGGCGGAGACAAAACGCGGGTAATCAACAATGAACAAGGTGCGGTAATAACGATTATTAATCCGGATCCAATTGAAATCCACCTCAATAGCAGAGGGAGCAATAATGTCTTGAACCGAAACAAGCCCTTTTTGGAATTTCGATTTAGTCTGACTGCTCTCTTTTTTGGGGCTTTTCTTCTCCCCCTTTTGGTTTTGACCTGGTATCAGTTGATTGAGAAAATTTAACATCTTCTTTGCGTATTATTGCGCTTTGCTGAGACAAAGCTTGAACATTATCGGCTAAAATAGATTCTTGATTATATATTTCATAAAATAATTGAATCAATTTCTTATTATCCAGCTGATCGGCGGCTAAACCCAGCCGGCCGAAGAGTCTTTTCAAGTGTTCTTTTTTGGGCTCCAAAGCGGACTCGGCTTTTTTTATAAGTTTGTCTTTTTCTATTGGCAGGCCGGAGGGTTCCTTGTTTAGCTTAAGTAAAGAAATTGGAAAGGGAACGGAAGTTTGAGCCGCGGCCTGCAGGCCGGCTTCTGCTGCGTAAAAAGGGAGAATAATATAAAAAGATTTTGCCAGAACATTATTCCTTTCGACAACATCTTGAACAAATTCCAAATAAGAAGAGACCTGTTTTTTTAACAACGGGTCAGTGATTTTAACTCTTTGTTCCTCCAGGCGTTTTACATAATTGGACACGTCTTTTAAAGAAGAGCGGATTAAAATTTGAATCGGGAAGGTTAAGGAATTCAGTAAACTGGCGTAAGCATAAATCATGGCGTCTTGTTCTTTTTCGGACAGCAAATCAAAATTTACAGAAGAGGTTTTCAAAATCATTACAACGTTGCCATTTTTTAAAATGACCAGATTATTTTTTATATCTTCGACCGGCAGATGTTTTTGGGTGGTCCCTTTGATTGCAATTTTATTTAGATCCATTTTGTTTTGCCTTAATTTTGAGCGGTTGTATAAGTTTTCCTTCCGCTTCTATTTTCAGTATATCAAAATTATAATTTTCTTTTTCAGCCAGGATCAGATATTCTCCATTGCTAAGCGGGGTAATGGTTTTAAATTGCCCCAATTGATTGGTTCTTAAAGCCCGAACTGGATTCCCGTCGCTGTCTTGTATTTCAATGATTACATTTTCTATAATTTTTCCTTTACCGTCGGTAACCATGCCGACAACAATGTTCGGGGTTTTGGGTCTTGACGGCATTGGGATTTCTCCAAATTCGGTTTTTGCCGTTGCTTCCGGGGCTTCTCTCTCAGGGAGATCAAATTCAATCTCGGGTTTTTGTTTAGTTTCAATTTCTTTTTCTTCTTTCTCTTCTATTTTCTGTTTTTCTTTCTTTGGTTTTGGCTGTTGGTCTTCATCGTCCTCCGGCAAGGATTTTAAAAACTCCTTAAGCTGCGGTCCCTTGTCTTTTTCTTCCGTCTCAGCAGGAGTGGGGACCGGAGCGGCTGACGGCGTCCAATCGTCGGACAGAACGT
>CAZDJQ010000007.1:19467-26241 GCA_964505765.1 uncultured Gammaproteobacteria bacterium
TCAGCAGGAGTGGGGACCGGAGCGGCTGACGGCGTCCAATCGTCGGACAGAACGTCAATCGGGACAGCTCTTTTCTGCCATAAATAGATGGTCGGGGAGTAGATGCTTTTAAAAAAAATAATCAGCCATTTTTCCAGCGGTTGTTCATTAATCGGCAAAAAGGCTAAGGCGGCGCCTAGTCCGGCAAAGCCGAGAACCATGGGCCATTTAAAAATAAAGGGAAGACCAGTGGAGTAAAAAAAGAAAGCAATAATTAAGCCCCCGGCTAATTTAAAAAATTGGCGCAGTGTCATGTTCCCGACTAATTGAAATTGGTATGATGATATTTGTTGCGGGATTGGGTGTTGTTTCATTTAATTACCATTGTAGAGCAGGAAGCAATATCTAGCAAGCTGTGTTAGTATTTTATCTAAGATGAAGCAGGTTAAGAAGTCGCTTGTTTTAGCTGTTTTTGTTTTTTTTCTTTTCTCAGGGGAAACAGAAGCAACAGTTAATTGGGAAAGCAGTACGGCTGTTCCCAAAAGGGTGGCTCCATATCACGGAGTCGCTTATGATAAAGTGCGGCAAAACATTTTTATTATTGGCGGAAGAGTTGATGATTTTAGTGAATCTCCGAGCAAAGAGGTTTTTAAAGGTCGGATAAATAGCGACTTAAGTATTACCTGGCTTAAACAAGCCGACTTTCCTTTTGAAACGAAAAATTCGGCAGCGGTTTATTTAGATGGTTATGTCTACAATATCGGCGGTGAAGACCCGACTAATTCCAAGGTCTATAAATCCGATGTCAGCAACGGAGAAATCAACTCTTGGCAGGAAATTGTTTCTCTGCCGAATAGTTCCTGGCGGGGGAAGGCCTTGGTTTATCAAAACAGAATCTATTATCTGGACGGGATAGCGGGGAGAGTTTGGCGGTTAAGTCCGGACGAGACAAGCTGGGATAATTTCGGAACTTTTCCTAAAAGTGGTTTTGGCGATTTTGCCGCTGGGTTTTCTGCTAGTCCTCGCGACGATGTTGACTATCTATATGTTGCCGGAGGGCAAACTTATAATCCTCGGTGCCAAACGGACAAGATCTATAAGGCTGATATTAGAATTAGTGACGGCCGGGTTCTAGGTTTTGCAGTTGCTGGAAATTTTCCTGACCGATATTATCCCGACCCTTTTAATAATGATGAAGATTTAGACCATGGAATTAAAGCTTATCACCAAATAGCAATTCAGGCCGGCAAGATGTACGTTTTCCCGGCGGCAAGCTTTTCAACTCAAGAAAGCTGTGAGTCAGGCAAAACAAATACCGGGTCAACCCTTAGAAGTTTTGTCGCCGATATTACTGATGACGGCCGGGTTGTTGATTGGCGAATTTGGGGCCCGGACTCTGAAAGTGTTTCTAATATAAAAGTTGACGGGAGTTATGTTAACCAATGGCCGGGAGGGTTTGACGGCTTGAATTGGGTTAGAGACGGTTTGGCGACTAATGTTTACGGCGGAGTTGCCCATGGCGATTACTTTTTTATGATTGGCGGGGAGAATTATGCCGGCCACACTAACCAGGTTGCTTATCTTCCTCTTAAAATAACCAGTACGCCGACCCCGCTGCCGACAAATACCCCGACGCCAATTTGCAAAATTTGTTCTTCAGGTTTAGATAAAGCCAAAGGCAATGCCGACTGCAATAATGTGATAGATTTGCTGGATTTTGCCGGTTGGCTGAATGTTTTTAAAACCGGCGGGAGTGAAACTGAAAAAGCGGCGGTAAATTTTGATTGTCAGGAGAGTGATAATAAGCATGTTGTTAATCTTTCCGATTTTCAAGTTTGGCTGGGGAATTACACTCTTACTTTTTGAACTTTTGCTTAGTTGACAACGGCTAATTGTCAATTATTATGCACGATCGGACAGGATAATTGACATTTTCTTTTTTATTCCCGGGTGGTTGCTATAATAACCACATGTCAAGACTACTGCTAATTGATTCTCATGCAATTTTGCATCGGACTTACTATGCCCTGCCGAAGGAAAATTTTAAATTACAAGGGCAGTTAGTTAATGCGGTTTATGGGTTTTTCAGCATGTTTTTAAAAGCAGTTGATGAACTTGAACCGGACTTTTTAATTACCGGATTTGATGCCCCCGGTCCGACTTTCCGCCATAAAAAATTTATCGGCTATCAAGCCCATCGGCCGGAAGTGGAAGAGGAGTTAAAAGGTCAAATGAAAATAACCCGGGATAGTTTGGAAAAAGCGGGTATTCCGGTTTTGTTAAAACAAGGGTATGAGGCAGATGATATTATTGGAACGATAGTTAGAAAGTTAAAAGTGAAAAGTGAAAAGTTAAAAGTTAATGAAATAGTTATTGTTACCGGGGATAAAGATTTAATGCAGTTGGTTGATGATCAGGTAAAACTTTTTATGTTAAGCAACGGAATCAGCGGATCGGAGCTGGTCGGGCCGGAGGAGGTTGAAGAAAAATTAGGGATTAAACCCAGCCAGGTGGTGGACTATAAAGCTCTGATTGGAGACACCTCTGATAATTATCCCGGAGTTTACGGAATCGGACCAAAAACAGCAGAAACCCTTTTTCAGAATTATCACAGCTTGGACGAAGTCTATGATAATTTGGATAAAATCAAAGGCAGTAAAAAGAAAAAGCTGGAAAAAGGGAAAGAAAGCGCTTATTTATCAAAAGAGCTGGCAATAATTGCTCAAGATGTGCCGATTAATATTTCTTGGGAAAAAGCGGAGTGGTCTGATCAGCGGCTTTTGGCTTTGAAAAAATGTTTAAAAGACCTTAACTTTCGGTCATTAGTCAGTAGAATAGAAGACAAGTTTAATAAAGGCAAAACAGATAATCAGCTGTCGCTGATTACGTAATAAGTAATAAGTAAAAAGTAACAAGTAATTAAATGAATAAAATCAATAATTTTTATCAACTAGATGCCTGGAAAAAAGGACACATGCGCGTAGCGCTTGTACATGACTATCTGGTTGCTTTTGGCGGGGCGGAACGAGTGTTAACGGCGCTGCATGAAATTTTTCCTGAGGCGCCGGTTTATCTGGCGATAGCAGACAAAGAAAAGATGGGAAATAACTGGGCAAAATTTAAAAACTGGGATATTAGGACTTCTTGGTTTCAAAAAATTCCTGGGGCATCAAAATTGATTTCGCCGTTTCGATTTATTCTTCCTTGGATTTGGGAGAGTTTTGATTTTTCCGAATATGATTTAGTGATAAGTTCTTCTGCCTGGGCAATGCCAAAAGCGATTATTACCGACCCGGGGACAACCCACATTTGTTATTGCCACACTCCGCCGAGGTTTTTATACGGCTATCCGCAGGCGAGATATTGGACAAAGTATTGGCCGATAAAATTTTATTCGGCTTTAGTTAACCATTTTTTACGGCCGTATGATTTTATTTCATCGCAGCGAGTGGATTATTTTATTTCTAATTCCCAAGAGGTGGCGAAAAGGATAAAAAAGTTTTATAACCGGGAAGCGACGGTTATCCAGCCGCCGATTAATCAGCCGAAGCTGAAGCCTAAAAAAGACCAGGGCAAAGAAAAGTTTTATTTTTTCGCCAGCCGGCTTTGTTCTTACAAACATCCGGAAATAGCAATTAAAGCCTGTCAGCAATTGGGAAGAAGGCTGTATGTTTCCGGTAGTGGCCCGCTGAAGAAAAAAGTTGAGGCGCTCTGTAGCAAAAGTGAAAAAACCAAGTATTTGGGCCGGGTGTCTGATAAAAAACTTTGGCAGTTGTATCGAGACTGCCGGGCGTTTCTGCATCCAATTGAGTCTGAAGATTTTGGGATGATGCCTTTGGAGGCGGCTTCTGTCGGGACGCCGACCATCGCTTATCATTCTGCCGGAGCAAAAGAGACGGTTAAATCGGGGGAAACCGGCTTGTTTTTTCATGAATTAACTCCGGCTAGTTTAGCTGAAGCGATAGAAAAGTTTGAAAAACAGAATTTTTCAGCAGAAGATTGCAAAGATTGGTCCGAGCAATTCTCAAAAGAAAAGTTTAAGCAGAGAATCAGGGATTTTGTTGGAAAGAGGCTACCTAACTGAATTATAAGCTTTAATTAATTGCTCGGCGATATTGTCCAAAGAATGCCTTTTTATCATCTGCAATGATTTTTGCGACATTTTTTCTCGCAGTTGGGAGTTGATAATTAATTTTTCCAAGGCTGAGGAAATCTCTTTGACATTATCCGGTTCTGCCAGAAATCCGTTTTGCTGATGCTTAACTAATTCTGGAATCCCCAGCGCTTTGACGCCGACGATTGGAAGTCCGGAAGCCATGGCTTCCATAATGCTGACCGGTTGGTTTTCGGTTTTGCTGGCAGTGACAAAAATATCAGCGGCTTTTAATAATCCCGAGCTAATCAAAGTCTGATGAGGGATGCGTCCGGCAAAATTAATTTTGTTTTCTAGATTCAGCTTTTCAACTAGTTTATTTAGTTTTTCAAAATCCGGCCCGTGGCCGATAATGGTTAACTTAAAATTATTATTGTTAATTTTATTAACTGCTTTAATTACCACATCCAAAGATTTTTCAACTGAAGTTCGACCGACATAAACAATATTTACCCGGTCATCGTTAGACAAATATTTTTTAACAATTCTCTTAACTGGTTTGGATTCAAACTCTTTTAGATCAATGCCGTTGGAGATAACTTTTGTTTTTGTTTCCAATCCGTTTTTTTTAAGCTCTTGAGCCATTGCTTTTGAAGGGCAGACAACCAGTTCGGTTCGGTTATGGAAAAGGAGACAGTAATTCCAGGTAAATTTTCGGGCCATTTTAAAATTGCCCAGTTTTGAGTTTTTTAAATATTTAGGGTGGGCGAGGAAAGTATGCGATGTGCTAACTGCCGGGATATCTAGTGTTCTGCTGCAAAGTATTCCGTCCCAGCCGGCGCCGCCTTCGGTATGGGCATGGATAATATCCGGATTAAATTTTCTTAAGGATTTAATTGATTTGATCCCGCTGGGGATTGCTGTTTGTAACCCTTGATAAGCCGGGAAAGAAAGAGAGAAAGGCAGATTTTTAACGGTAATATTTTTATGCGGCGGCTTAATTTTTCCAACCTTTTCATATTTAGGACAAAAGATTATAATTTTATGCCCCTGTTTTGCCAACCCTTTAGTTTGGTTATCAACCGCGCTGGTTACCCCGGAAATATATGGCAGATAGGCATCAGTAAAGATTGCAATTCTCATGGTTAGATGTTATCATAGCATTACCTTAAAAACTTCTTTTTTTGGGGAACTTTGACAAGTTGAGCTAATCAAGATTGTTTGTGGCAGGAGAAAGGTCGTCGGACCTTTTTCTTCCGACAATTTGTATAGAAAATTTTACTGAGAGTTTGATTGTAGCTCAGGATGAACGCTGGCGGTGTGCCTAAGGCATGCAAGTCGAGCGCGGTCGATTCGTCGACCGAGCGGCAGACGGGTGAGTAACACGTACGAATCTGCCCCAAAGAGGGGAATAGTTCCGAGAAATCGGAGGTAATACCCCATAGTCCATGTTCCGTATGGTTCATGGTAAAGGCTTCGGCCGTTTTGGGAGGAGCGTGCGTCCTATCAGCTTGTTGGTGAGGTAAAGGCTCACCAAGGCTTACGGGTAACTGGTCTGAGAGGACGGTCAGTCACAAGGGCACTGAAACACGGGCCCTACTCCTACGGGAGGCAGCAGCTAGGAATATTGCGCAATGGACGAAAGTCTGACGCAGCGACACCGCGTGCGGGAAGAAGGCTTAACGGTCGTAAACCGCTAACCGGTCGAGTTAATCGACCATATAAGCGCCTGCTAACTGCGTGCCAGCAGCCGCGGTAAGACGTGGGGCGCAAGCGTTATCCGGAATTACTGGGCGTAAAGGGTCCGCAGGTGGTCTATTAAGTTTTCTGTCAAAGCCCTCGACTTAATTGAGGAAAGGCAAAGAATACTAGTAGACTAGAGTAAATACGGGGCTACCGGAACTTGCTGTGTAGGGGTGAAATCCGTGGATATAGCAAGGAACACCAAGGGCGAAGGCAGGTAGCTAGCAATTTACTGACACTCAGGGACTAAAGCTAGGGTCGCGAAGCGGATTAGAGACCCGCGTAGTCCTAGCCCTAAATGATGCTCGCTAGCTAGTCTGATATTTTTATTGGGCTGGCGTAGCTAACGCGTTAAGCGAGCCGCCTGGGGAGTACGATCGCAAGATTGAAACTCAAACAAATTGACGGGGAGGCGCACAACCAGTGGAGCATGTGGTTTAATTCGATACAAAGCGATGAACCTCACCTGGGCTTGACATCCCACTTTATGTTGACCCGAAAGGGCGCAGCTAAACGGTAGGACAGCTGGTGCATGGCTGTCGTCAGCTCGTGGCGTGAGCCGTTCTCTTAAGTGAGGCAACGAGCGCAACCCTTACTGTATGTTAGATATGTCATACAGGACTGCCTCGGCTATTCGTCGGGGAGGAAGGAGAGGATGACGTCAAGTCAGCATGTCGCTTATGCCCAGGGCTACACACATCCTACAATGGACCGGACAATGGGTCGCCAAACCGCGAGGTGGAGCTAATCCCATCAAACCGGTTCTCAGTGGGGATTGCAGTCTGAAATTCGACTGCATGAACGCGGAATTGGTAGTAATCGGAGATCAGCAGGCTCCGGTGAATACGTTCTCGCCTCTTGTACACACTGCCCGTCAACTGAGCCGAGTTGATAACACCCGAAGCTCCGATATTTTTTCGGAGTTAAGGTGGGATCAGCGAGGAGCGGTAAGTCGTAAC
>CAZDJQ010000007.1:26341-30411 GCA_964505765.1 uncultured Gammaproteobacteria bacterium
AACAAGGTATCCGTTCTGGAAGGAGCGGATGGATCACCTCCTTTCTAAGAGGAAAGATTATGTCTCCTGCCACGAACTATCTTGATTTAATAATCTAGTAACTAGTAATACGTAATTCGTAACAAGTAAATAAAATATTTTAAATTACTAATTACTTATTACTTATTACGAATTACTATATATTAAATTTTTCTTTTAATGAATAAAATTGGAGAATTCTGCGACCTTGATCCAGATATGATGCCAAAGCACGTTGCAATAATTATGGACGGCAATCGACGTTGGGCTCGTAAGCATGGCAAAGAACTAACTGAAGGCCATCGGGCCGGAGCAGAGAATTTAGCTGATATTGTCGATCATTGTGAAAAATTAGGGGTCAAAACCCTTACTGTCTATGCCTTATCTACAGAAAATTGGCGTAAACGGGCAAAAAAAGAGGTAAAAGGGATTTTTGATTTGATAATTGAGATTGTCAAGCAAAAAAAAGAGGAATATAAAAAAAGAGGAATCAAGTTCTTTGTTCTTGGTAATATTCAGGCTTTTCCCCGGCGGGTTAAGGATGCAATTAGTGAGATGCTTAATATTGTAAAAAAGCATGAGCGGATGCGGTTTAATGTCGCTTTGAATTACGGCGGGCGGGATGAAATTGTCAGGGCAATTAAAAAAATGATGGAAGACGAAGTAGCCCCTAGCGAAGTAGATGAGGAATTAATAAATAATTATTTAGACACTAACGGGCAACCGGATCCGGATTTAGTTATTCGAACCGGCGGAGAGCTGCGATTGTCCAATTTTCTTTTATGGCAGACGTCTTATGCCGAGCTTTTTTTCACTGACACTTTTTGGCCTGATTTTGGTCCCGAAAATTTGGAAAAAGCAATTTTGGATTTTCAAGAACGTAATCGCCGGTTCGGCGGCAAATGAGAGTCAGAGAATTTGGAAGCCTAAAATGGTTTCTACCAGCTGGACGATAAAGTAGCTGGCAAAAATAATTAAAAAGCCGATAACGGCAAAAATGATTTTTTGAGTTCCTTCCCTAATCCCTTCTGGATTCCCAGCCGAAGTCAGCAAATTGAATCCACCCCAAATAAGATAGGCAAACATCGCCAAACCGCCTAAAATAATGGCATACTTTAATGCTTCTGAAAGGATTTGTCCCAAAGTGGCATTGGCCCATCTAAAATCGGTTTGGTTGTATCCGGGTAGTGTAGCTCCCTGCGCAAATATTTTCATTGCAGTCCTGGAATATTTAATATATCAACCCCGATTAATCTAAGAATGAAAAGCGAAAAAATTGCAAAAATCAACCCGGTTAATGCGGAAGTGATAGTTTCTTGGCCGGCTTTTATTTTTTCGGCGTCTCCGGCGGAAGTAATCATTAAAAAGGCGCCGTAAATCATAAGCAGAAAAGCAATTCCGCCCATGATGCCCAGTAATTTTGGAAGAAACCATTCAGCAAAGCTCAGCCCGCTGTCGATAGGAATGCAGCCGATAGCTGTATTTATTCCATCGTTGTTGTTACAAAAGATTTCTGTTGTTGCCATGTTGAAATTATAAACAAGCGAAAGATTAATAGCAAGATATCAAGACAGAGTTGGCATCTAGTTAGAAATCTAATATAATGGTATTAATGTGGCGTAAAAAATTAAAACACATTATTGGAACTCCTGACCAGAATAATTGGGCTCAGGTTCATCATTTTGTTCCTCAAAAAGAGGAAAAGTTTCAAACCAGAGGCGAGCTGATTTTGCTGATTAGTCTAAAAGGATTGGAATCTACACAGGAACCGGCGGTATTAGGCAAAGAAGTGATTTCCCGGTTTCATGAAGAATATTATGGGCAGACATCTGAAAAACCAATGGCGGCATTGAAGGCGGTTATGGCCAAGGTCGGTCAAGAAGAAGCAAAGTTCTTTCCTTCTCCCGGCCAGTTAAGCTTGGTCGCTTTGGTTTTTTGGAAAGAGGTCGTTTATTTAGCGGTTTGGGATGATGGTGAAATTCGACTGCGGCGCGACATGCAAACCCAAACTCTTATAAAAGGCGAGTCCAAGCAAAGCCGGGTTATTTCAGGGCATGCAAAAGAAAATGATTTGTATTTGTTGGCAAACTCTGATTTTGTTGACCAAGTTCCGGCAGAGATGTTGACCGCTTCTTTAAGCACAGAGGATTTGGAAACAATCGGAGAAATTCTCACGCCGGTCGTTCATGCCCAGAAAGACCAGGCCCAACTGGCGGCGGTATTTGTTAAGTTGTTCGAGAAAGAGGAAAAAAAGCTTAAGACAATTCCCGACCAGCCTCCAGAAGAAAAACCCCCGAAGGAGAGCAAAGTTTCAACTTTTAAAAAAAAGTTCAGGTTTAATTTGAACCCCGCCGCTTTAAAGAAGATAATGTTTTCTAAAACAGCCGGGCTAATTCTGGCGCTGATCCTTTTTGGGGTCTTGTCGGTTTCTGTTTATATGGGCTGGCAAAAGAGGCAGCAGCAAAAGAGAGAAAAAAGAATATCGATTCTGTCAAGTCAAATAGAAGAAAAGCTTGATGTTGCTCGGCAGATTAGGGGGTTGGATCCGGAAAATAGTCTAAAAGCAGCTCAAGAAGCGGAGCCGATTATAAAAGAATTGGCAGAGCTTGACAAGCAAAGCTCCGCCCATTGGCAGAATGAATTGGAGAATATTAAAGCCGGCTTAGGGGAAGAGCGGATCAAACCGGAGATTTATTATAATTTGTTTTTGGTTGCTGACGATGTAGCAGTGGAATACGTTTATGCAGTTGATGACCAAGTTTGGATTCTTGATCAAGGCGGACCGCGGCTGATTTCTCTGGACTTGTCCGATAAACAAGCAGAAATTATTACAGGTGATGAACAATTGGAAGATCAAAGATATGTGGTGAGCAGCCGAGACAGAATTTATACAATTTCTGATCAAGCGATATTTTTATTGGAAGGGGAGGCATTGACAGAACTGCAAGAATTAGATGAAAATACAGATTTAGTTGCAGCCGGCGGCTGGCTCGGCAATTTATATCTGCTGGATAATGATGGTCCCCAGATTTGGCAGTATCCGGCAATTACCGGCGGGCTTGGTAACGCTCGAGCTTGGGTTGCTGACGGGCTGGAGGAAAGTTCCGCATTCGTTAATATGGCAATTGACGGCAGTATTTGGTTGTTGACTAAGGAGGGTTCTTTTTACGAATATCTTTCCGGTGAAAGACAAAGTCTTAATTTGGAACTCCCCTCCGGAATTGGACAGGCAACAATGTTAGCAGTGAGTCAAGAACAAGAAAAACTGGCGTTTTGGGATGAAGAAAATAAAACTATTTGGCTTTTTAATAAAAATGGGGAGTTTCAGTCCCGGCTGCCGCTTGATTTGGAGGGGGTAAAAGCGATAAGCTTTACTTCACAAGCAGATGGACTTTATATTATTGGCAGCAGTAAAGTTTATCTCCTTGAAGATTTGAGTTTTTAACAATGCTGACTAAAATTCTCTTAATTTTAACTGTTTTGTTTTTTACTAATGTTTCGGGGATTCAGGCGGCTGAATGCCGCGAGGATTGCAAAACCATTGAAGAATGCCAGCAGTTTATTGATAGATGTGAAGAAATATTAAGTGTTTATGAAGAAGCAAATTTAAATAATCGGGAAACACTTGAAGAATTTAAGGTTCAAGTGCATCGGTTGGAAACAATGATTGCCTCGGCGGCTGAACAGATTAATCAGTTGGGAGAGGAAATCATTGATCAAGAAGCGGATTTGGCGGTTCAAGAATTAATGTTGGCGGAACGGATTAAGCGGTTGTATATCCACCAGCGAAGTTTTAGTTTGTTGACGATTTTCTTTTCCTCTGAAAACAGCGGCCATTTTTTAAGAAAGTTATTTTATCAGCAGATGGTGGCGGGCGAAGATAAGAAAGCGATAAAAAGATTGAGTCAGGAGCTGTCCGAATTAAGAGGAAACAAAGAGGAATTGGAAAAAAATAAAAACTGGCTGGCCGCCAAAAAAGGTGAGGCGGAAAAGCAAGTGGCTTTTTTGGAAGGAGAAGTAGCCAAAACAGAAGAGTATTTAGATGTTTTGTC
>CAZDJQ010000008.1:0-30279 GCA_964505765.1 uncultured Gammaproteobacteria bacterium
GTATCATGTTGACGACAGAGAAAAAAAATGTAGCCCTTGAGCTGCTAAAATCGAAGGCGTCTGATTATCGCAGGCCCGAAATCAAAACTATCAAGGAACATGTGGGAGGCGTTTACAGGTGGAAAATAGAGATCCACGAAAGTCATTACGCACAGTATGCCGATGAGCCCGAAAAGGATCATTGGAGGCTTGACAATTGTCTGTTTTACGTTGATTATTACGGTCAGATTGCTCGTATGCTGGGTGTGCAATCTATGGTGATGGTAAAAGGCAAATACGAGGATGATGAGCGGTTCTGTCATATGCCTTATATGGTCATATTTTAAGTGACCAGGGTGTTAAGCATTCTGCGGAAGGGGCTGGGCTGATTCATACAGGATCGGTCGGGGGTTCGATTCCCTCGCACCCGCAACTATTGTCACGGATGGTGACGTTTATTAACTTTAAAAAATTGGATTATGACGAAACACATTATTCAGCGTCCTGAGTGCTGCGACGACGAGCATCTGGAATATCTGGACGTCCTGAGAAAATCGGGTCAGACAAATATGTTCGGTGCTGCATGGCATATTCAGACGGAGTTCGACGTGTCACGATATGAGGCACGAAAGATCGTTGTTTATTGGATGCGGACCTACGGTCAGCCTGGTAAACGTTGAGTATTTATGAACCTTTAAATTTTAACGATTATGAGAGTTTCACTAACGGTAGAGCAGTTTATTGTAAATGCGAAAAAGGCTGAACTGACCGATCCTCAAAATGCTATTATCGGTCGACTTACGGAAGGCTATCGCATGGGGCTGATGAATGAACACTATAAAAGCGGGGGGCAGATCGTTTGGGTATATGACAAAAAACCTTATTACGCTGGTCATGTATATCGGGCATTGCAGCGTATTTATTTCAAGTTGAAGATCGATCATGTCGAGGGGCTGTTTGTTGAGGATTTTTCCCCTAAAATTGGGAGGGTGTGAAAGCATATTGACAAGACCTGGAAGGTCGAAACTGGGCCACGTGTTGGCCTGGTCTATGTTTAACCTTTAAATTTTAGTGTTATGAATGAGGTAAAAAAAGTATTAGAGAACAAGCTCGAACACGAGCTGAAAAGGCGAGGTAAGGACATCGGCCAGGCCATACAGAAAATGGAGGCGACGGGGCAGATGCTGAACGATTACCTGGTGCCGTCTCGACGATTACGTTTCGAGAGCAATGGAAAGTCGAATCTGATCTTCGAGGATTTGCAGGACGGGATCAGATCGTTCGGATTACATCGCAATGCAGTCAGTCAGCTGGCGGTGCGTTTTGGATTGAACGCCCGGGATTTGCAACGAGAGGCGACAGGGACGGAGTGGGAGCGCAAGGTGTTTGTAGATCGTATGAACGCCTATACGACGAACGCCGAGGCGAGGAATATGCTGGTAAGGGAAGTCAAGGGCGAGGCCAGGGCGGTGCTGAGCGATCGGTATCGCAGGATGAATACGGCGCAGATATTCATGTCTTTTTTAATGGCTGCAAAGGATAGCGGGTCGGTGCTGGTGGATGCGAACCACGGCGATCTGCGTGATTTTTTGGAAGTGATACACCCGCAGGTGATCGAGGTGCCGACGGAAAAAAATGGGATCGTGTATACGGCATTCGGTGCGCAGATCAGAAACAGCGACTTCGGTGCTTCGGCGTTGGATTTGAGAATATATCAGATGAACGTGGTGTGTTTGAACGGCCTGGTATCGAAGTCGATGATCAATCAGCGACATCTGGGGAGTAAGATGGAGGACGTTGGCAATGTAACCTATACGAAGGAAACGATGGATGCGGATACGAAGGCCAGGGCGTTAGCGGTGCGGGATATTATGAGCAGTTTATATTCGGAGGAAAACATTAAAAGGGAGCGTCAGAAAATATTCGACGCCAGTCAGATCGAGCTGGATTTTCCGGAAACGATAAAAAAGCTGCCGAAAATGGGCCTATATCAGGCCGAGGCTGATATGCTGACAAAAACGCTGATGGAGAGCGATGCGAATGAGGGTGTGACGGGAGCGAACACGTTGTGGAAAATGGCGCAAGGGCTGACCTCGGTGGCCAATAAGGTGGAGGACAGCGATCGGAAGCGGGACCTTCAGGATATTGCTTCGGGGATGCTGGCCGAGTATGTCAATTGATGTTTAACCTGGGGGGTCGGGCTTTAACGACCTCCCTTAATTTATTTAATGATGGATGCAGAACGAATGAATCAAATCGAGATAGTTGTCAGGGCCGTAAGGGAGGCGCTGATGAATAATAAGACGATGCTGCTAATGACCGAATTTGGCGATGCCCGGGTATTTAATTTATCGGGTACGGGCAAGGATTTAATCATGTTAGCGATACAGGCTATGCAGAAGGAAAGAAAATTCGAGACGGTGTTCGATGTGGCGTTAAAGATACATCATAAGAAGAGCGAGATGGATGATATGAACAATTTTCTGGAGATGCTGAAACAGCTGGTCGGCTGGTCGCCTTTGGATTGTGATAACTGCCCGTTATCAGATAATTGCGAGGTGAAAGATGAGGTCGAGTGTGCGAAAAACAGGGATAACGTTGAACAGCTTATTAACAAAATTTTCAAACATAAAAAGGAGGACGACGAAAATGAAAGGAGAATGTAAAGAAGTGAACATCCGGTTTATAGTATCGGAGGAAACGCACAATAAAGTGCAAAAACTTCAGGCGATGTTTCGAGTCAGGGAGAATCGTAAAATATCTATTAAAGAAACGTACGTTCGATTGATCGATCGTGGCCTGTTGGAACTGAATAAAACGATGAGATTGTAACCTTTAAAAATCTGTATTATGACAAACGAGAAAAGTGAAAAGGCGACCTCGGTAACGGGGATCGTTAAGGCGTTGCAGGAATTTCAGCAAGCATGTCCTGCTATTAAGAAAGACAGTACGGCCGTAGGAACGAAGTATACGTACAAATACGGCAGCCTGCCGCATGTGCTGGAAGTAATAAAACCGCATATGAAAAAGGCGGGGCTGACCTTCACGCAGCCGATCAATTTTTTGGAGGGTCAGGAATTTATCTGTACGACGCTGTATCATGTGACCACGGGCGAGAGGATCGAGAGCCTGATGCTGCTGCCGAATTTTGAGTTCTCGAATATGAACCCGATACAGAGCAAGGGGTCGGTGATCACGTATTTCAGGCGATATGCGCTGATGGCGCTGCTGGGGATCGTGGCCGAAGAGGATGATAACGACGCCCAGGGTGAAGGGAAAAAGAAATCTGCGTACGCAAGTCAGAAGGCAGACGAAAAGCCGTGGCTGAACCCGACGACGAAAGGTATGGTCAATGTGACATGGAAAAAAGCGGTCAGCTATCTGGCGAAAGATGGGACGCTTGAGCAGATAAAAGCGAAGTATCGGATCAGCAAGACGAATGAAGAGCTGTTGAAAAATGAGGCGTTGACATTCGTTGAGCCGAGCGACGTGCCCGAGGGCGATATAGGTCCTGGACAGTCGAACATAAACTTTGAAAAACAGGGTCCGTCGGGAAAAGATTTTCCGGAAGGATTCGATGCAACAGAGTCAGATATTTATTAACCTTTAAATTTTAAGACGATGAGTAGAGCGATGAAAATTATCAACGAGATTCCGAGCAATAAAGCCGGGATCAAGCTGTTTGCCGATGCCCTGGTGATGGGCGTGATGAACGGCGAGAACGATCCGCTGGAACTGCGGGCGAAGATCGATGCTATTGAAAAGATTATCAAAGAAGTGAAAGCGGATCAGGCGTTTTTGGATGCTGTGCTGGATCAAGCTGATCTGCATCCGGAAAAAACTTTCGAGCTGAACAACGTGAAGTTTACGAAGGCCGAAAGTGCGAAGTACGATTATTCGAACGATGCGATATGGAAGGATTTGAAGGATCAGGAAGAGGAGATCGCAGCGGAAAGGAAAGATGAGGAAGCGATGTTAAAGGCGCTGCATGAAATGACGATAATCAATGGAGAGCAGAGGGAGCCACCGATAAAGCGATCGACGAGTTATGTTCGAGTAACGTTCGGATGATGTTAGTAAAGGTCCTGAAAATTAATCGGGTCGTTTATGACCTGCTGAGCGAGTTTCCGGAATGTCGAGATAATGACCAGCTATTGATTCTGAAAGTCTGGGCTGTCGAGCATCCGGAAATTCGTTCATCGGACTATTCTTTTTTCCGCTTTGCGGTGCTGTTTAAACAGGGAGAATTTGCTAATACGGAAAGTATTAGGCGATCAAGGCAGAAGGTGCAAGAGCAGCATCCGCAATTGCGGGGAAAAACCTATAAAGCGAGGCAGGCCGAAAAGGAGTTAATGAAGGAGGCTATGCCGAGGATACAGACAGGAAAAATAACGCAAACGAAAATGGATTTATGATATGATGACACAAAAATCACCACAATTTCCGTTTTATTATCGAGATTTTTTGCACGCAGTTCGCTTTTTCACGAAGGAGCAGGTGGCGGATTATCTGTTTTTATTGCTCGAACAGGCGGACAGTTCTACGGGGTCGATACCGGAAAAAATCTGGAAGCACTACGGAGCAGATGACCTGGTAAGCGAGAAATTCGAGCAAGATGAGAACGGTTATTTTAATGTGCGAATGAGGGATATTTTATTGAAAATGGCCGAACATTCTAAACGCCAGGCAGATAACGCAAAAAAAAGATGGAAAAAACCGCATATTTATGAAAAAAAAATAGCGAAGCCATCGCATTCGAGTGGCATTGCCATCGCAATGCCTTTAGATAATGATAGAGATAATGATAATGATAATGATAATGATAATGATAATGATAATGATAATAAGAGTAAGAAAAGAAAAAAGGGGATTGTAAAGGGGAAAAAGGAAAAACATGTCAGCCCGCCCCTGGTTTACCCGTTTACCGATGAGCTATTTTTAAATCGCTGGCAGGTATGGAAGGAATACAAGTCGGAGCAGTTCGGGTTCGAGTATAAACACCGTGGCGAGCAGGCTGCGTTGGCGTCGATCGAAAAGCTGGCCGAGGGATCGGTAAAACGTGCCGTGGCGATTATTCAGCAGTCGATGGCGAATGGGTGGAAAGGATTTTTCGAATTGAAAAACCTGCCGGAGCAGAAAGAGTATCAGCAGAAGGCTGGACGGTGGGCAGATGAAACACTAAAAAAACATGGATTATGACAGACAAACTGAAAATGATGAAAAGCGAAAAGCAGCAGCTGGACTTTTACAGGGGCAAGCTGAAGGAAGGAAACCCGAATGACTGGGTGGAGTATCTGACTGCGGTGATCGTTGATCTGATCGACATGAACTTGCAAAACATGCCCGAGCCGGGGCTGGTGGATAAGATGGCCGACAAACTTTACAAGCTGCTGACATCGACATGGCCTGGGGTGACGAAAGTTCAGTTGTATAAAACGCTGATGAACGGGTATACGAAGCAGGGAGGATACGGAAATTTTAGGGTAACGTACCCGCTGCTGGCAAACTGGGTGATATATCATCGGGACCTGGCCGTAACGCAGAGTCATAAACAGCAGGATATGGAAAACCTGTTTCCGTTGCATGAACAGGCCGAGGAACTGCTGGGGGGCCTGGTGGAGTATCGCAAACGGGTGGAGCGAGGCGAGTACGTTCCGAAAGGCAGAAAGGAGGCGAGCGATGGGAGCGACGTTACATAGCAATATCGTACGCCTGAAGTCGGAGATGATTAAGCGCCTGGACCTGGAAGCGGAGGAAAAGTCGGAGATGTGGGAGACGCTCGATATGTACGTGAAGATGGCGATAACGATCGGATACGAGCAGGCGCTAAAAGACCTGGGCGAACAGGTGACCGTCGAGCGGTTGAAATTTGAGTAGCTTGCGGGGGTGGTTTTGACACGCTCGATCGGTGTGGGTCGATGGATTTTATCTGTCGGCCCATTTTTTTTGCTGCCTGGGGGTGATCAGGGAGCGTAGAATCGCTCAGATGGTGTTTACGAGGCTGAAAAAACGATTATCTGCCCGAGATAGGGGTAAGATACTATGGAGGGGTAGATAATTGAAATTTCGGCCGCAGGCGTGGTCAAGTAAATGGAGGGGATAGAAGCGATGAAAAGAGGATGAAAAAAAGGATTCGATCAGATCGGGGTGGAGAGCATGGTTTTTTTCATTACAGAAATTGTCGTATATTCGTAGCATGGAAAAGCTACGGGAGATATATCGTCGGGATCCCTACGAGTTCAGGCTGGTGAAGCGCAGCGAGCTGGTGGCGATGTATGCCTTATGGTTTATGGATGTCGAGGACGGTGACGAGCCCCGGATACATTGTTACGAAGTTTTTCAGATAAAAAAACAGAAACCGCAAATACGTGTTATACCTGGATATAGAGAGGTCGAGTATCGGGAAAAAGAGCTGTATCCGAGAAATGAGGACTTCGGGCGTACGGCATGGGCGCCGTCGAGCGTGGAAAGGGCCGAAGAGATTTTCGAGAGTCTGACCAGGGAGGCGCACAATCAGAGATCGTTGCAGAGAGAATGAGCAGACATAAAAAAAGTCAGGCACGAAAATGCCGGGGTTTTGATCGCAGGCCATGCACGATATGCTATCGGCAGAGCGATGAGGCTGAAAGTACGATAGTAAAAAGCCTACGGGAGGACCCGCAGACGAAGATCGAAACGTGTAATTACTGGATCGGATATGGTAATTATTCTTGATGCGGAAAACGGGAAGGCGTTGAATTTCAGGTATCGCAAAGATGCCGGGAAATATTTGGGCGTATCGCAGCCGACACTACGGAGATGGCTGGATAGCCCTTTTTTTTTGTATCGCAAGTTTATCATTACGGAAACGGGATATGAAAAAATTGAACAGGGAAGAGAGCAGCTACGCTTTACACATGAAAATCGGTAGCTTCGAAATGATTATCTATAAACCTGATAAACGACCTGTATGGCAGAAAAAAGTAAGGGGAATAAAGACATCGAGCTATCGAAATTAAAGCTGAACGACAAAAACCCGAGGACGATAACCGGAGAGATGCTGAAAAAGCTGAAGAGGTCGATCGAAGATTTTCCGGAAATGATGGAACTGCGTGAGATCGTGGTCGATGAGAACATGGTCGTGCTGGGCGGTAATATGCGGGTGCGGGCGCTGCGGGATATGGGATATACAACGGTGCCTGCCAGTTGGGTGAAAATTTCCAGCGGCCTGGATGAGGAAAAAAAAGGCGAGTTCGTGATCAAGGATAACATCGGATTCGGCGAGTGGGACATGGAGAGCATCGCAAACGAGTGGCCCGCCGAGCTGCTGGCGATATGGGGGTTCCCGGTGCCCGTGGGGTGGGACGAGGAAAGGCAGAAGGATGACGACTTTTATACGCAGAAAATTGAGTCGCCCGTCTATGAGCCTGGCGAGGAAAAACCGAGTCTGATGGATTTGACAGATACGACGAAATATGACGAGCTGATAACGGAGATAAACAGCGCTAAAATATCGATGCAGATAAAAAAATTTCTCCAGGTGGCAGCGACACGGCATGTGGTGTTTAACTATCAGCGGATAGCGGATTATTACGCCCACGCCAGCAAGGAAGTGCAGGGGCTGATGGAAAAAAACGCTTTGGTGATCATCGATTTTGATAAGGCGATCGAATATGGTTTTGTGAAAATTAGCAAACAGATGGGAGAGATATTCGACGATGATTATGAGTAAAAAATTCGCTGCCCTGATATTGACCCACGGAAGGCCGGAGAAGGTGCTGACATATAAGACGCTACGTAAATGCGGATATACGGGTAGCGTGTATCTGGTATGCGATAACGAGGATAAATATTTGCCTGAATATGTTCAGAAGTATGGCGATCAGGTGGTGGTCTTCGATAAAGCGAGCTATCAGGATCGGTTCGATATAATGGATAACAGGAAAATACGCAACTCGGTTGTATATGCACGCAATGCGGTGTGGGACATTGCCGAGCAGCTGGGCCTGGATTATTTTATCGAGCTGGATGACGATTATCATGTCTTCGCTTATAAATTCGACAGTCGGGTGAAGTATGGCGATTGGCCGATAAAAAATCTGGATAAGGTGCTGCGAGTTATGGTCGAATATATGGAGGCGACCTCGATGTCGTGCCTGGCGATGGCGCAGAACGGGGACTTCATTGGGGGTAAGCATGGGTCGATGGCAGAACGCCCGGCAATGAAGCGGAAATCGATGAATACGTTCGTTTTAACGCCCAAACGTAGGTTCAAGTGGCCGGGGAGGATCAACGAAGATGTGAATGTGTACGTGAAACATGGGTCGGTGGGAAAAATATTCTTTCAGATAAACACGGTGGCGATCGCACAAATGTCAACGCAGCAGAGCAAGGGAGGGCTGACGGATATTTACCTGGACAGCGGGACGTATGTAAAAAGTTTTTACACGGTGATGATACATCCGAGCAGCGTAAAGATAGGGGTCATCGGAACGAGCCATCGCAGGCTGCATCAACGGATTAGCTGGAAGGAAACGGTGCCGAAATTAATCAGGGAAAAATGGAAAAAATAAATCATCGCAAAATGTATTACGAGAAAAAAAAGGGCCTGCTGCTGTCGCCTGGAAAAAAATGGCAGGAAGAGCTATACGGATTTAACCCACGGGGAAAGGGCGACGTGCTGTTTCGAACATCCCTGGCAGCGATAGCGTTCAAATATCAAGGCGTCGAGATGCTGAGCGAGGTAAAGAAAAATCTACGGGAGGGCAGAAGGTGGCCGTCATGGCTGGACAGCGAGCGTGATGCACGAAGCAGGTGGGATAAATATATAGCCGACCGCAGACACGAAAAAAAACCTGGCAAATATCCGAGGACGAAATATCGGTGGGTGAAAGGGATGACCCGAGACCCGTATATCATGTTTTGGATCGCTTGCAAGCTGCTGGGCCTGGATGCGTGGATAAAAGACACCCCGCTGCCGAAGTATCTTTACAGACCGCAGATCGTAGCCTTCAGGCGGTATTTGATGTATGGTGAGCAGAAAGATTTGGAGAAATACAGAAAAATGGAGATGGCGTCGTTGTTGATATCGCAATTTTCCGGGGGCCTGCCTGTTTACGCACAGCACCTGGCAGCGTGGATGGCGTATATGACCGACTCGACGATAATAAAAGCGGACCTGCTGATGATATGCCCGGCGTGGAATTATTTGATTCATGCGCTGTGCGACGGTGGTCCTGACGAGGAAACGGTAAATAATTACCGGGCGAAAATAGGCTATCAATGGACTGAAAAGAAAAAAATGGAGGACGATACGTGGTGGAGCGATGATAATTACCTGGATAAAAACGACCCCTATAAACTTGACAAAGCGATACTGAATTTCGTATTTTTTACACGATATAAACCGAATTAATATCTGAAAAGATGAAACGTACAGATGACGCTAAAGGTCAGGGACGCTCCGAGGATATTCATTACGGATGTTTCAGGTATATGGGCATACCGATTATTTTTGTTATCCTGCTGATCCTTCTGCTGGCCGTGGGGTGCTGTCAGGCGCAGCTGATCAGCATGCTGCCGGATCAGGTTTACTACGTAAATGAGGATTGCGAATATTATCTGCCGGATTATTCGGATGTGATCACGGCGGTGGATAATTGCGAGCTGACGTATTATTATCAGTATCCTGAAAGCGGTCAGGTGCTGGGGGCGGGTTCGGTGACCGAGGTGAGCGTCGTGGCAGGCGATGCGACGGGCAATGAGCATACGATAAAATTTAACGTTCTGGTGGTGGATACGATACCGCCTGTGTTTCTTATCGACACGATACTGTTTAACAGCCTGAGTCATTTTCAGAATCAATACAGGACCTGGCATCTGTATAACTGGATAACGAGTCAGGGCGACACGCTATCGTCGCCAGAGGGTTTTGGTTTCTGGGGCTATTATACGGGACGGGATGTTATGTATATCGGCGATCCGAAATGCCATCCACCGGAGATGACCTTCATACCGTACGATTCGCTGCCCGATGATCACCCGCTGAAAATGCCGGCGGACCCTGGGGGGGAACCGATAAAAATGATGATCAGCAACGTGGGTCCGCATGACAGGGTGAGCTATCTGGATGAGCCGCAGGATTATCGGGCCGTAACCTTTATCCCGCAGATAACGTTTACGCTGAATTATATCAATCTGCCGATAGAAAAGATCGGGACCCCGGGGAATGCGGTGATAGGAATATACGAATATGACGAGCCCTTTATAATTGGCGATAAAATCATGGAATTGATATACGAAACCGATGGCCTGAGTGAGTTTGCACAGGTGGATTCGGCAGCGAGGGATTGGAGGATGATCGAAACAAGCGAAGATACTTTATATGACCAGCAGGGATACGTGCTATTGATTTACATGCCTGAAGGGACTGACGATAATGAACTGGTGTGGCCATTGGCGGGCGATACGTATGCGTATGGCAAAGGGATATATAGTAACGATGCGGGAGAATATTGGAGGACGAACGACACGGATTACCTGTTTCAATTGTATGGCAGGGAGATAAAAGAGGGTGAATAAATAAGATGGCTGAAAGAAAGACATCGGGTAACACGAGAGAGGATAAAAAAAAGAAGCTGCCGTCGACATCGCCACGCAGCGTAGTGCCGAGGAAGCGTGCCCTGGTGGAAGCGATGCGCAAGACAATGGGCAACGTAAGCCAGGCGTGTCAGATGGTCGGGGTGAGCCGCAAGACTTATTATCAGTATCTGAAGGAGGACAAAAAATTTTCCGAGCAGGTCGATGAGGCCAGGGAATATACGTTCGATTTTGTCGAGGCGAAGATCATGCAGCAGATAAGGGAGAACAACGTGACGATGATGATTTTTTTCGCTAAAACGAAGATGAAGCATCGGGGATATGTCGAGCGACAGGAATTGTCGATACCTGATCTGCCTGTGTTCGTAGTTGAGGATAAGTCGGCGAAGGATGTGAAGGGCGTCATGGATGTGATTCATAAACACAATGAACGGGCTGCGGGCTAAACTGCAAACGACGAACGTATTCAAAAGAATTAAGCTTGCGAGCGAAGCGGATAAACGCATCATATGCCTGTACGGGGGATCGAGTTCGTCGAAAACAATTTCCGCCCTGCAATATCTGACAATCTGGGGTGAATATTCTAAGGTGCCGATCGTGATGACGGTGATCGGTGAATCTATTCCGGTGATAAAAAAATCCGTTTTCCGGGACTGGCAAAGAATCGTCATGCAGGGAAATTTTCTGTCGGATCATTACAATAAAGTCGAGAACACGTATCGGTTTAGGGGTGGATCTATTTTGCAGTTTATCCCGGCCGATGATGAGCATAAATTTTTCTCGCTGCGGCATGACCTGGTGCTGATCGATGAGGCGTATAACGTGCAGAAAGGAATATTCGACCAGGTGGATATTCGCACCCGCCATCAAATATTGCTGACCTGGAACCCTGTGGCGCCCTTCTGGGGTACGAAATTGGAGGATGAAAGGGAGGACGTGGAGGTAATACATGCTACGTATAAAGATAACCCGCACGTCGAGCAGAGCATCATCGATTCGTTGGAGTTGAGGGCGAAGATCGATCCGAACTTTTATAGGGTATATGTCCGGGGTCAATATGGGACGCTCGAAGGGCTGATATTCGAGGAAGGGGTCAACTGGGTGAAATGCGATCGGATGCCGGAGGAATATAAGCGTAGGATATTTGTCGTCGACTATGGGTTTAGCCAGGACCCGACGGCGATACTGGAAGTGCGGTTTTCGGATGGGCAATTTTGGGTGGATGAAATCGAATACAGACCTGGGCTGTTCAATGCGGATATATTTCAGATTTTATCTGCCAGGGTGGATCGTAATACGGAGGTCGTTGCAGATAGCGCAGAGCCGAAGTCGAATGCCGAGCTGCGGCAGATGGGCCTGAATATTATCGCCTCGATAAAGGGTCCGGACAGCGTGAGCTTCGGCATAAAGACGATGAAGGGATACATGATAAACGTGACGAAGGGATCGGTGAACATGATCAAGGAGCTGCGCAACTATTCGTATCAGAAGGATCGGCAGGGCGAGCTGACGGGAAAACCTGTTGACAACTGGGACCACGCTATCGATGCGGTGAGATATGGGATCGTACATATTAGGCAGCGACCGAAATTTGGAAGTTACGTCGTGTCGTAAGGTGTTTGAAAGTGAGTGAATGATTTGCGTACCTTTGAAAAAACCCGTAACGAAAAAACATAACAATCATGGGAACAGAACTAAAAAATTCGGCATTCAAGGTCAAGCTGGGAAAAACGGCTGACGTGAGTAAGGAAAGGCTCGAAGCTGGGGCGATGTTAATTAATGAGCTGGATCGGTTCCAGTATATTTGCACCCGGTATGGCTGGGGGCGGGGTACGGATGCCAGTAAAAAGCAGATCAACCTTTTTTTGGATTACGACGGGGTGACGCAGTTTTCCCTGATGTGGAAAATGCCATCGACGAGCAGCATCGTGATCGACTTCGGAGATGGAGCGGGACCGCAGACGATAGCGGGTCAGGATGGGACGATGATAACGACGCCGAGCACGTATTCCGATGTAGGGCAGTATTACATTACTATCGGGGGCGACATCGAGGATTTTACGTGGTTCAGGCTGCTGAATATGCCGAACCTGTATGGTGATACGACCCGATGTGAGGCGATGAAAGATTTGGAGATATTCACGCTGAATAATGTATCGGTGTCGTGCGATATTAGTGAGTTCACGGGCATGACATCGATGGCGAACTTTGCGATTCAGGATTGTCCAAATGCGGGTGGCGATGTATCGGCCATCGAGCTGGGGGTGAACGGAGTATTGACGGGTCGGGATTCGGGAGTATTTACGATGAAAAATGTGAGGGACTGGTCGGGGGCGATGGCGATTATTCTTACGGACAATAAGTTTCCGAGGGAGCAGACGGATAATGTGATACGGTCGGTCAAAGATGCGTCGGACGCTATTGTCGGGCTGGATGGAAACGGACTGCCGACGGAGGCGGTGAAGGCTGATTTTTTGGAAGCGCTGGATGACGAGGTAATATTTACGATGAACGGAAGGCTGCCCTGGGTAGACTATGGGCCGGAGCAGTATGTGAGCGCCAATGCGGTGGCTATCGGCACGGAGGCTGACGCCACGACGGGCTGGGTGGCTACGAACCTGGGAGCGCCGAACGTGTTTGAAAGTCAGTCGGGAAATAAGAGAAACGGGCAATATGCGTTTTTCGTAAATGGAAATCCGAACCCGTCATCGGGATGGAAAATTGTTCAGGCGCTGACGTTTGTGAGCGGGGAAATCACGGCGCTGAAGTTCGACTACAAACATACGGGCATCGGAGATCATGTCGGGTTCAGGATGTGGGGTAAGAACAGCCTGGGGTGGACGATGTGGCCGGACAAAACAAAATGGGCAAGCCTGTATGCGTACTTTAAAAATCGCAGCGCTGGAACAGATTTTTTCCTGGGTGAGATAAGTGCGGGAAACAATGGGTCGTTCTACCTGGATGCTGTGTCGATTAAGAAAATGCTGCCCTAATCATGCTGACCCGGGAGGACCTGGAACGTGATCTGGTGCGCATGGATAAGCAGAAGCTGATCACGGAATGTCTGAAGCTGTTCAGCACGAACGTGCAGCTTGTGGAACGCATCGAGGCGTATCGGGTGAGGGTGAGGATCGTCGAAGAGGCAAACGCTGATTTGATGACGGTGAACAAAGCGCTGAAGCAGGTGACGTGGTGGTCGCTGCTGAAGGATAAACTGCGACAAAAATGAGGATCAAAGTACCGACACAACTGAAAGATATAACGCTGGAACAGGTTCAGCGGGTTTTGTTGATTGATAAAAATGAGGACATCGATACGTTTGCAAAAAAAGTTCACGGCCTGGCGGTGATGACAGGAAGGAGCCCGCAGGAAATTTCGACCATCGTATTGGAGGACCTGAATAAATTGTACGATCAGATATTTGGAATGATACAGGGGATCGGCAGCAGCCCGCTGATTCCGAAGGTGAAATATCTGGGTCGGGAATATGGGTTCGTCGAGGACGTACGGGATATGGAAACGGGGGCGTTTATCGATATTGACCAGATGACGAAAGATGATAAGTACGCCGACAATCTGCATAAAATCATGGCGGTGTTATACAGGCCGATCGATGCTGAGTGGAAAGGAGCGTATCGCCTGAAAAGCTATGTTCGGGAGGACGTAAGGGCGAGGGAGGAAAGGCAGGCGATATTTCTGAAGTATATGACGCTGGATGTGGTGCGGGGTGCTGCGGGTTTTTTTTTGCTCGTCACGCAGAAGTGCTTAAATATTTTAGACGGATCATTTCCATACCTGCCAGCGATGACGGTGGAGAGGGTGATTCGTGGGGCTGGTATCACTTCGTTTACGGGGTGGCGGGACGAACTTTTGCAAACTTCGAAAGAGTTCTCGAAGCAGGGATAATGGAAACGATAACATTTTACGGATATGAAGCGGAACTATCAAGGCGTTCTCGAAAGGATTGAAGCGGTGGCGCTGGCGCATCCGCAGGTGAAATCGTCGGACGCTGGTCGGGAATTGGAGTTCGATGTAGCGAAAAAAAATCTGTGGCCACGGGCGTTCATAAGAACGGAATCGGGGGCGCTGCTGGGGGGTCCTGGGTCGGTGCGGATGTCCCAGGATTTTACGCTGCTGATCATGGATCGGATGAACACGGCCAGGACCAATGCTGTGGATATATTGAATACTACGCACACGATTATCGGGGATGTTTTGGCTACGCTGAATAATGAACAGCTGATACGATTTGAGGATGGGATAACGCTGACGCCTTTGTACGATTATCAGGATAGTCAGTCTGCGGGGTGGTCAGCCGGGGTGCGGGTGTACCTGGACACGGTTTTGCAATGTTATCCGGTGGGTGTTTAACGCCCTTGCAACGAATTGATATAAAGGCGATAACGAGATCGGTGTAGGGGTAATATAAACATACATGAGGCATAGGAAAATTGATTATACGGCAGGAAAACGATGAACAGCGGGAGATAAGCGTAGGCAGCGATAACGGGATAAAAAGGTGAAAAATGGCGAGGCTGAGCGGAGCGAAAATTGATGAGGCGGTGAACACGTTCGCCAAAAAATTGCGTAAGGAGGCCCGGGGGAATCTGACACGCAGCAAAGCACGGGCGAGCAGCACGCTGTGGAAGAGCATCGGATACAGGTATGAAAAGGGAAGGCTGACGATACGGATGGCGACGTACGGGGTTTTCCTGGATCGTGGAGTAACGGGACATGGCAGGGCGACGTATAAACCACGCAAGATGAGGCAGCGGGCCAGGTCGCTATCGGGGTTTAAGTTTAAGAAGGGGCCTGTGGGTCCGGCAGCGGATCAATCGTTTCGGGATTGGATAAGAGCGAGAAACATAAAGGTGCGAGACAATCAGGGACGGTTTGTGAAGAGAGCAACGGCGTCGTTTATGATACGCAGGTCGGTGGGTCGATTTGGGATACAGCCGAGGCGCTTTTTTACGGATGCCTGGGAGCGACTGCTGCCGGAGTTCGACAAAGCGCTGGAAAGGGCAGCGACCAGGGATGTCGAGCAGGCCGTAGATAATATTTTAAAAACAAAACTTTCGTAAGATGGCAGTAACGGTATTATCGAGTCCTCCGCAGTATCCACCAACGACGAACAAAATATCGGCAAGCTACCCGTGCATCGTTGAGGTGTCGAGTAGCGTGTATGGTGGAGCCGGAATAACGCAGCATCGATTTGTGGCTGATGTAACAGGGCTGCTGAACTTTGGAACGAAATATACGGTTGTATCCTCCACGCCGAGCGATGGCAGGTTCGACTTTAGGGATCAGTTTAAATCGTTTCTGAAGCTGAACCAGCGTGAATGGAATAATACGGGAGATATTACGCAGATAACGAGCGTAATACAAACAGCTAATTTTCATTTTTGGACTATCAGCGTTCAGCTGAAGGAGCAGTATTACAATAGCGGGGTATTTACTGAAGTTACGGGACCGCTGTTGCAGTTTCAGGCGTTCAGAGGGTTTACGGACGATGCGACGCAGTTGTGGCTATACGGTAACTGGCATCGGGTGAACGGGCTGGCAGATTTTATGCCGTATTCGGGGAGGACGTTCCAGGTGTATCCGCAGCAGGTGTACGATCGAACGTGGCCGGATCAATCTGTGGAGCCGTGGGTGCGTATTATCGTAGACGCATATCCTGGGCCGACGAATGTTTTGGATCAATGGTTTACACGGGGATCGGTAGGTTTTCAGGGTGTGGTTTACTGGCCGATGTTCTGGCCTGGGGTGACAGATCAGGATGCGTTCACGCATTTAAGAGTTCGGGTGTATACGTCGACGACCAGCTCGGGAGGGACGCTGCGGGAGGATTTTACGATACGAAGAAACGTGTTTAATTGTGAGGACGAGGAAAGGCTGATCATGTTTCAGGATCGGCTATATCAATGGGCGTTTATGTCGTTTAACAAAAAATCACGCACGACGGTGAACACCGAGGCGCAGAGGGCTAAACAGTTTACGCCGACCAACGACTTCATCCCGGAGGGGAGGTATCGGTATAACGTGGAAGCATCGGACACGCTGACGCTGAACACGGACTGGATGAGGGATGAACAGAACCCGCTGTTGAAAGATTTGATCGCCACGGAACAGGCTTTTTTGGTGAATAACACGGATGGCAGTCTGGAGCAGGTTACGGTGGTGCCGAATAGCTTGAGGCTGCAAACGAGTCGTAACGACGGAATGTTTCAATATCAGATGCAATTTAGAAAATCGGTAGATAACTTCAGGCCATGATTCAGTTAGTGTCGGAATGGGTAGACGGCTTCGTCTGGGAATTGGATGTCGATCAGGACGAGGTGATCGTGCTGTCGAAGCAGTTCCTGGAAGTGACGAATATCGATAAGAGGAAATCGGATTTTACGCAGTCGTTCAGTTTGCCCCGGTCCCTGGTCAACGACATATTTTTTGGTCAGGCGGGCGACCCGGCGCAGGTGGGGTATTACTGGAACACGAGGCTCGAAGCCCCGGCCTGGCTGATTGATAACGGGAGCCTGATAATCCAGGGCACGCTGAAGCTGGAAAGTGCGGACCCGAAGCAAAACAAGTATAACGTAAGCATATCGGGAGCTATATTTACGATAAAGACGACGCTGAGAGATCGGCAAATGGGCGACATAGATTTTACGGACCTGATTATCGCACCAGCGCAGATACAGCTGACCTGGGGGGGAACGTGGAACGGTGGGCACATGATATTTCCGGTACATGACTTCGGCTTCGGTTATGGGCTGTATAAAAAAGTCGGGGGTGCGCTGACGCTGATCGACATAAAAAATAGCGCTACGCCTATTGTGCTGGATCAGACGTTGCCTGCGTTTCGGGTGAATGAGCTGATCAGGCGGATGTTTAATTCGAAAGGGGTGACGGTCGAAGGAAGCTGGTTTAGCGAGCCGGAGGTGGAAAACATATACGTACAGACGAACAACCCACGGAGCAGTTTTTTCACGGGAGCGAGTCCGATGGAAACAAAGCTGAAAAGCGATCAGACGATAAACACGACAAAGCAGGTGGTAAGATTTGAGGGCGACCCGAAGTCTGCCGAGTGGAGCGACACGGCTTTTCAATATACGGTTCCGGTTGCGGGGGTGTATTACTGGGACTTGCGCATCGAGCCGTCGCCGGGGGCGCCGGATACGCATATTATGCTGGTCAGGATCGAGCTTAATGGTGTGCAGGTGTTTGTATATCTGATACAATGGAATCAGGTGCTAAACGTGTCGTATGTCGGTGTGACGGCCGTAGCCGGAGATACGATAAGAGTGACGCAGCAGGCGAATGTCGGATATACGTCGACGGGAGATTTGCGGGCCACGAAAAATCATTTTTTCAACCTGGTAGACGTAAATTACACGGGCCTGAGTATTGACCCGAGTGAATACTGGGCGAATATCAAACAGCTGGACTTTTTTAAGGGACTGCTGAAAATATTTAACCTGATTGCATGGATCACCCCGCAAAATAAATTGCGCCTCGACACGTGGGATTATTACATGAACACGTACGGGACACGGAAAGACTGGACGCAGAAGGTAGACCTGGAACGCACCCCGGTGATTAAACCTATAAACGGAGAGCTGCGCAACCCGATCAATGTCGAGCTATCGAGTGCCGAGGATGTTCTGAATAAGGAATACAGGCGGGTGACGGGGCGCAATTACGGGTCGTATAGGGAGGACACACGGATACCGTTTACGCAGGAAGCGGCGGGAAAAATCGACCTCTTCAGCCCTGGGCCATTGCAGGATATTATATCGGAGAACGTATCGGCGAACTTCGCTGACTTTATTATTCGTAAATATTATCAGAGTGAGGATAACATCGAATACGAAGCCCCGGGATTGGAGCTATTCTATTTTAATGGGCTGAGAACGACCTCGGCGCCCTTTTATACGGCAGATATAGCTGGAAGCGGAACGACGGCGAGGACGGATTATCCATATTTTTCTAATTTCCGGCTGTTCTCGGGAAGCGGGTGGCAGGTATTGCAAAATACGCTGGATTTGAACTTCACGTTTTGGACGCCTCCGGTGAATATTGTGTCGGTGCCATCGGAAGGGGGGCTATATAACCGATATTTTCGTGAGATGCTGCGGGAAAGATATGACGAGGCGAATAAGATCGTCGAGATGGAAATCGTTTTGGACAGCGTAGATATATTGACGTTCAGCTTCGGAGATATGGTCGTCGTGGATATTGCGGGCACGCCCGTGGGGCTGCGGATATTGGAGATCATGGACTATTCGCCGAGCAACACGAAGGCGACGAAAGTGCGGGCGATGATAACGTTTATACAATGACATTTGACGAATTTATATTTAGAAGTCTGCGGGAAATGGTGGAGCTGTGTCGTGAAGGGGATCAGCGTCACCTGGATGTGCATAGCCGAAGGCTGCCGAGTAAATTTAAAAACCTAAAAACATGGCAGAGGAAACAGTCGTACGGACGGTAGATATACGCACGAAGGGAGCGGAAAAAAACCTCGAAAATGTAGCTGACGCCTCGGATAAGGTGTCGCAGTCGACGAGCAAAATGGAGGGGCAGCTCGACAATATCCCTGGGCCATTGGGGAAGGTGAAGGCGGGCGTGGCGGCGCTGGGAAAAGCATTCAAGGCGCTGCTGGCGAATCCGGTGGTGGCTGTGCTGGCTGCGATAGTGGCTGCGCTGGCTGCGCTGACCAGGGCGTTCACGAAAACGCAGGCCGGAGCTGACAGGGTGAAGGAAATAATGAGTGCGCTCGGGGCGGCCTTTGAGGTGGTCACGGAGAGGGCTGCCAGGCTGTTTAAAGCCCTGGGGCAGATCGTGAGGGGAAATTTTAAGGAAGGGCTGGATGAGATAAAAGGCTCGGTTAAAGGTGTGGGTGATGAATTGCGGGAGGCGACGGAGGCTGCCGTGGAGTTCGAGCGTATGCAGCGCAGGCTGTTTGAAGCTGAAACGGATCAGCTGACGGTGAACGCAGAGCGGAGAGCGCAGATTGCGGAGCTGGTATTTTTAACTCGGGACTTGACACGGAGCGTCGAGGAAAGGAGGGATGCGCTGATTCAGGCCAGCGAATTGGAGGATCAGATATTGCGCTCGAATATAGAACTGCAACAGCAGAGGGTGGAGATCGCACAGCAGGAAATATTGAACACCCCGGAGCTGTTGCGTACCCGGGAGCAGTCACGCAAGCTGGCTGAAGAGGAAGCGAGACTGATCGATCTGCAAACGGAATCGCTGAGAAGGCAGAGGCAGCTAAAAAATAGGCTGAACGAGCTGGACACGCAGGAGCGCACAGCGGCGAAGGCAGCAGCGACGGAGCAGGCTGCGATCGCCGCCGAAGAGGAAAAACGGCTGGCCGAAGAGGCGAAAAAGCAGGCGGAAAGACGTCGGGAAGAGATGGAACTCGAACTGCTGATGAATGAAGAGTTTAAAAAGTCTATGCTGGAACTGGATAAAGATTTTCAGAAGCAGCAGGAGGACCTTAATGCGCAGACCACGAACACGTTTATTCAGAATGCGCAGAAGCGTTTCGATACCGAAGATGAAAGGATCGCACAGCAGATTGAAAACGAATATTTGCTGGCGCAGGTGAAGGAAGGAATATATCAGAACAGTCTGTCGGCCCTGCTGGGTTTTTTAGGTGAGGGATCGAGGATCGCTAAAGCGGTGCAGGTGGCCGACGCAACCCGCACGGCTATTATTACGGCCATGCAGGCGTATAAATCTGCCGTCGGGATCCCTGTGGTGGGGGCTGTGCTGGGTCCTATTGCTGCGGCTGCTGCGTTGGCTGCCGGGATGGCTAACGTAAGGAAAATAATACAGACACCGGACCCGACGGGAGCAGCGCAGCCAGCGACTCCATCGGTGAGCCTGGCGCAGCCGACCGCCTCGGTGTCGAACGCTGATTTTGAAAATGCTGGGCAGGGAATCCCTACGGATGTAGCTATCGTTCAGGATCAGACGACACGGGGTGCGGTAAAAACATACGTCGTACAGAGCGAGGTTAGTGCAGAGCAGGAAATTGCGAGAAAAAAAGAGGCTGAAGCGAGCCTATAAATAAACGTTACAAACGGTGTTTTTAAGTGAATGAAACGAATCGTAAATTTGTGAAAAGCCAAAAACATGAAAATCGTCGAGCTTAAATTGTCCGAGAATGAAAAGGGGCAAGGGATCAGCGCTATATCGCTGGTGCGCAACCCGGCTATCGAACAGCGGTGGATCGCCTTCAGCGACGGGCTGATGGAGTTTGCGATACCGAAAAATATCGAGTTTAAAACGGTGGATGACGAACAGCGAGTGCTGGTCGGACCTGCCATGATACCTGAAAAGCTTATTTACAGAATCGACGACGACGGAGATGAATCCTTCGTATATTTTGCGGAAAGTACTATTCGAGAACTTTCTGAACGTTTTTTGATACAGGGGAAACAAAGTTATCTGACGCTTGAACATTCAAGCACGTTGAACGATTTGTCCGTGGTGGAATCGTGGATCGTAGAGGACCCGAAGAGGGATAAAAGTGCGATGTACGGTTTTAATTTGCCAGTCGGGACCTGGTTCGTCAAGGTGAAAGTTTTGAGCGACGATATTTGGAGGCTTGTAAAAGCGGGAGACGTTCAAGGATTTTCTGTCGAAGGAATTTTCGCTCGGGAAATAATTAAACAATCTAAAGAAATGAGTACAAAAACAAAATTGGATACATACCTTGAAAAAATACGTGGTATGTTCAACGTGGAGGAAAGCGTTGAGGATGAATCGCAGGCAGAAAAATTCGGCACCGTGGAGGCTACGAATGCAGATGGCACGACGGTAACGATAAATTATCCGGGCGAGGTTTTGGAGGTCGGCGCTGCAATTACGCATACCGTTGACGGGGCTGAACAGCCTGTACCGACTGGCGAATGGACGTTGCCGGACGGAATGGTGCTGGTGGTCGTCGAACAGGGTGTGGCTGGTGAATTGCGGGAGGCCGAGATACCTGACGAAGAAATGAATCAGGAAACGGAGATCGCAGAACCGGAGGGACTGAAGGGCGAACAGATCGACAAGCTGATTGAAGGGATTGCGGAGATTATTGCGACCTTTAAATCTGAAGTGCAAACGAATCTGACAGCGCAGATTAAGGCCAGCGAGGAAAACCTGCGGGCCGAGTTCAATAAGCCTGCCGAGCAGCACGAAGAAACGAACCCGGAGGACGGGGAGCGACAGAAGATCGTCAAAGGGCTGAGCGCCTTCGTGCGTGAACAGAAAAAATAATTAATCGAAAAAATTAAAGAAAATGGCAACTACATTAAATCTGACAACTTCGTACGTGGGTGAAGCTGCGACGGAGCTGATAAACAAAATGTTCTGGGGGGCTTGGACCGTAGGCCAGAACAATATTACGATTAAGGATGACCTGAATAAGGCGTATCATATTCGCCGGATAGCATCCAGCGGACTGATCGCCACCCCGACGTGCGACTTCACGCCTGTGGGGACGGTGGATATTGACGAAAGGATATTGACGCCGGAGCCGTTCGAGGTAAACCTGGAGATGTGCAAAGCGGATTTTAAACATGTCGACTGGTCGAGCGTTCGCATGGGAACGGGGGCTAACAGGCAACTGGCGCAGGATGTCGTCGACGGTATTATCGCCGAGATACTGGGATACGTAGGCGATGAGGTCGAATACCTGATCTGGCGAGGTGATACTGGTGCGGGAACGTACAACCTGATCGACGGGCTGTTCAAGCTGATGCTGGCGGGCGTTCCTGGTGGTCAGCAAATGACGCCTTCGGTTATCGATGCAACGACCGTGGTGGCTCAACTGGGTGGAGCGTACACGCTGGCAGCGCCGCTGCCCTGGTTTAAAGCTCGTGATCTGGCGTTCTGGGTGGCTCCGAATGTGGCTGCTGCATATAAGCAGGCGCTGGCGAATCAGGGATTTATGGATCAATATCAGGCGGGCGATAAGCCGATGAACTATATCGGGATCCCGATTTACGTAGCCCCGGGGCTGGATATTGACGAGTTCGTGCTGACGCACAAATCGAACCTGTTTTTCGGAACGGAGTCGGTCAGCAATATGAACGAGGTGATTCTGAAAGATATGGCCGAGGTCGATCTGAGCGACAATGTACGGTTCAGGGCGTACGCTGTTGTCGGCGTTCAGTATGGATGGGCTGATGAAATCGTCATTCACGACGGTGTTTAATGGGTAAACCTGAAGGGAAGGGGCGGGCTGGTGTTCGTTCCTTCTTTTCACAATAAAACAAAATTATGTCCTGTGATATAACAAGCGGCCGACTGTTGGACGAATGTCTGGTGGGACGTGCTGGAATAAAAACGCTTTTTTTTGCAAAGCGAAATGATTTTGCTGCGTTGAGCGGAGTCGTTGAAACCGGGGGAGAAATTACGGACCTGGGGGTGGATGCGATTGACGTTTTTCGCTTCGAGATGGCCGATAACGTGGGCATGTATGAACAGGCGGTAAATGCCAGTCAGGAAAATGGGACGGTATTTATTCAGCAAACGTTGATGCTGACGCTGTTCAATATTAAACCCGCAGATTTGGCTGACCTGAATAACCTGAAGCTAGGACGTTGGACAATATTTACGCTCGACTTCCAGGGTAAAATCAGGGTCTTCGGCAGGGTGAATGGATGTACGACGAATGGGGGTTCGGACACTAGCGGAACGGCTGCTGGCGATAAAAAGGGCCTGGATATGTCCTTCATTGCCGAGGAAAATGATTATGCGGTATTTTTGGAGGATTACACTACGGTGCCGTTCGACAATTTTGCCAACGTGACCATTACGCCAGCGTATTAATGCTGTACGTCGATATAGATAATATCACGTTTACCGTGGTCGTATCATTGGGATCGGAGGAAACGCAAACGCCTCCGGCCCTGATGTTACGCTGCGTGAGGGGTGGCACGAATGATGTGATCGACTACAACGTACCTGGGGTGTCGGTGACGGTATTTGCGAATTATGTATTTCTGACCAGTATCCCTACGAGTATTTTTCCGAGAACGGGTCAATATGACTATACGGTTTTTAATGTCGACAGCCCGTTGACGCCTATTGAAATTGAGCGAGGATTATTGCAGGTTACGACGTTGCCTATAACGAAAACGGAATATGGAACAGACAAACAACGAGGGGAGTATAAAGGCCATATCTAAGAGGCACGAGGACTCAAGGTTTTCGGTATACACGTTCGGGGAAGTCGATCTACCTGAAGCGATCGAAAAGTCGTATGAAAATTTCGTGTTGTATGGCGACGACAATTTATATCCGCAGATGCTGATCGATGCGTGGCAGCAGTCGTCGATACATATGGCGCTGACGAATGGTATCGTGCAGATGATCGCCGGGGAGGGTGTGACTTTTGATCAGAAAATTATGGAAGTTGAGGCGTTTCGCAATCAGGTGAACAGCAAGGGCGAAACGTTGAATGAGCTCGTAAATAAAACAGCCTTCGATCTATATTTGCACGGGTATTTCGGCTGGCAGGTGATATGGAACACGGCACGAACGAAGATCGTGGAAATATATCATACGCCTGGGGAGCAGATAAGGTCCGGGAAAGCTGACGAGGCGGGCGTGGTGACGCAGTATTTTATATCGTGGGACTGGAAAAGCTATCGCAAGGGAAAATTTAAGCCGAAGGCGATACCGACGTTCAATGTGATGGATCGTAGCGCTGGCAGGCAGATGCTGTTCGTAAAACAATATCGGCCGAATCAATATTACTATTCTACGCCTTCGTACGTTGGGGGCATGAACTGGATATTGATCGACAACCGTATCGGAGAGTTTCACCTGAACAATATCGAGAACGGTTTTTTTCCTTCGTCAGTCGTACAGTTTTTCAATGGTGAACCGCCGCAAGAGGAAAAACGAAGAATCGAAACGGGGTTTCTAAATAAATTTACGGGCAAAAAATCGTCGAAGATCGTATTCGTGTATAACAATAATCAGGACGAAAAAGTGTCGTTCGACACGTACGAACCTGCTAATATCGACAAAAGGTTTCGGGACCTGATGCCCGAGGTGAGTAAAAATATAATGATCGCACACCGTGTGCCATCCCCGCTGCTGTTTGGTATCCGGGAATCGTCGGGCCTGGGAAATAATGCAGAGGAACTGGAATCGTCGGCTTTGCTGATGAATAAAATGGTGGTCATGCCGATGCAGAATGTTATTCTGGAAGCGTTGCAGAAGGTGTTCAGGGTGAATAGCTGGGAAACGGAGATAACGATAGAAACATTGCAGCCCAGTCAGTTTTTGAAAGGCGATGAAGACGATGCTTCGGCGACGACAGAACATGATGAGTCGGAGGATGAGTTTGCGGAAGTAAAAAATGCGGGAGCGGGGAGGAAAGGGAAGATCGTTATCGATGAAAATCATGTTCAGCCCGTGATTCGTCACCTATCGGAAAAAGGGGAGAAAAGGGAGGACCTGGAAGCGGATGGCTGGGTATTGGTTCAGGTGGATGATACGCTGACGGCTGAAGGGATCAGGCTGAGGCTGAAAAAAACGCAGTTTCAGATCGAAAGCGAACCCGAGGACCCGAGTTTTTTGGATAAAGGGTTATATAAGATTCGGTACGAGTATCGTGGTCCCAGGGATGAGCGGAACAGAGATTTTTGCGCCAAAGTTTTGGACCTGAAGTTGATATATCGTAAGGAGGACATCGACACGATGACCAGCAGCCAGGCGAACCCGGAGTTCGGAATATATTCGATATGGGACTATAAAGGATCGTACGGGTGTCGGCATAAATGGCATCGGCTGGTGTTTTTTCGCAAGCGAGATACGAGAGGGCGTTTCATGCCTGGCGATGGGCTGGTGAATGATCGTACGGTGTCGCCGGGCGAGACCCCGGGCGAGGTATTGCCGGAGCCGGGATTGGAAGATAAGGCGTTAAAAAGAAACGAAGAAATCAGCTAAACGATGGCACGAGAGGAAAGTTTGATCATATCCGAGGAACTGTTTAGGGCGCTCAGCCCGGTTAGTGGCGATCTGGACTGGGAATATATCTGGCCGTTGATATTGGCTACGCAGGATAAATGGGTTCAGCCTGTGCTGGGGCAACGGCTGTATGAAAAGTTGATGAGCGAGATCGATGCCGGGACGCTCGGTGGTGCTTATAAAACGCTTGTCGAGGACTTTGTAGCCCGAATGGCGGTATGGTTTACGTGTTACCTGGGAATGCCCTTCTGGGGTGTGAAGATCGTCAATTCGGGCGTTATGCAGCGCATCGTCGATGATGGGACGACGATCAGTTTTACAGATATTGATAAGCTGGCAGAGATGTGCCGGGGGCAGGGTGAGTTTTATAAGCAGCGGCTGCTGGATCATCTGTGCGCTGAAGGATCGGGCGTATATCCCGAATATACGGAATGGCAATCGGGTGATTTGCAGCGGGAACATACGAACTACGCTGGGGGTCTGAATATGGAATATTACGGAAATGATAAGGAGCGGAAAGCGAAAGATTATTTAAAGGGCTGGCTGAAATGAGTATATGCGATATCGACGATGGGCTGCTGACCCCGGAATGTCTGGTCGGAAAGGCTGGAATAAAAACAGTTTTCTTTTTTCGTCATGCGCTGCTGGACGTGACGATTAATGCTGGTGGAGAGATAACGGGTATCGGCACCGGGTTCGTTTATCGTTTTGATCAGGATAACTATCATGGTCAGGCTGTGGAGGATGTCGTCCAGGGCGAAGAGAGCAGCTATATAAATCAGACCGTCGATATGACGATGTTTTATGTGAACCCGGAATTTCGAGGCACGGTAGATCGGATAAGGCTAGGACGGTGGGCAATATTCTGTGAGGATTATACGGGAAAGATAAAGCTGTACGGGCAGAAAAATGCTATGCGACAAAGCGGGGGATCGCTGGAAAGCGGTACGAGTGCCGACGATAATTTATATTCGCACCTCGTATTTTTTGGCGTGGAGGATCATTACGCTCGTTTTCTGGCTGATTACACGACGCATCCGTTTGATAATATGGCGGGCGTGGTGGTGACGCCTCGATACGATAACTTGCCGGGCCTGATTTTACAGAATGCTGCGGACAATATTTTGATCGATAATAGCGGTAACAAGTTAGATTACAACTGATATGGCTGATAAAAGGATTTACGAACTGGTGACTTCCGGGGTGCGCACCGGAAAATATTTTATCATGGATTCGAATGCGCTGACGGATGCGGAGAAATTCGACGCTACGCTGCTGCTGAGTGAGGTCGATGCGGATGCAAAATATCAACTTTTGAGCGATGTCCCGCTGGCGCCCGTGGCGAAGCTGGGTCCCTATCGTTCGACCTCAACGGCCGAGACTTTGGTCCTGGCGCATAGCGGGATAACGGATGCGATATACGAGGGCAAATTAGCGGAGAGGGTGGTGCGTGGCGTGATAAATTATCATATCGTGCAGAACGGAGCTACGACACCGAGCGTGGTGTTCAGAGTGAAAAAAGATACGACGACGATATTGACGACGACGACTATCAGCGGGTCATCGTTAATCGGCAGGGTGGTCTTCGAGGTCGGAGCGCTGAATACGATTAATTCGTACGTGAAGTATCTAAATATTTACAATGCAACGGTGCAGGATCAATCGTCGCAATCGGATACGTCGGTCAGTCATGGCACGGGAAATGGTATCGGGCTATATATCGACGGAGCTGGCGATATTCAATGGACTATTGAAAGTGCGACGATAGAGATGATCGGATAAAAAAGGAAAATATCATGGCAGACTTAAAGAGAAAAGAGGAAAACAAAGCCCCGGCGAAAAAGAAAGCCCCGGCGAAGAAGGAAGTAACGGCGAAAAACGAGGTCACGGAAAAAAAGACGACTGCGAAACCGAAGATGCCTGGCTACGTGAAAAAACTTCCGAATGAGCATATCGTCGGCACGGAGGATTATCGCAACCTGGTGGAGGATTTTAATAAGCTGTTTAAAACGACGTGGAATATACATCGGGTCGGACCGCAGATGTTTATCGATATGCACGCTAAATTGTGGAAGCATTACGGGGGTGAGTGATGAGGAACTGATCGAGCTGCTGGCGAATCGTCGATGGACGCAGCAGATGAAGGAGCAGCTGGTCGAGGCGTGGAACGCAAGGCGGTCGGATGTGGGTCGTATAAATATGTCGGCTGTGCGCACCCCGTGCAGGCTGCGACAGATCAGAGATTCGATGATAAAATGGGTGGAAAAGGAAAAAAACCGTATCTTTGTGGAGTCGTCGTAATACGTGAAATTTAAAGGTTAGCGGGGGTTCAGGTAATTCTGGACCTCCGTTTTTTTTTATAAAAGCTATGGAAAGACGTACGGAGATGTTTAACAGGGCGATGGATTTTTACGGCCTGAAAGAAGTGCCTGGGGAGGAAAACAACCCGATGATCGTTCAGATGTTTAAAGATATTGGGCACGGATGGAATCAGTCGGACGAAACGGCCTGGTGCAGCGCCTTTATTAACTGGGTGGCCTGGTCGTTGCGACTTGAGCATACGGGAAAGCTGAACGCCCGATCGTGGCTTGAGATAGGGGATAACGTTCAGGAACCGCTGCGGGGTCATCTGGTAATATACTGGCGGGAGCGAATAGATAGCTGGAAGGGTCATGTCGGCATATTTGTCTCGAAACGGGGCAGCATGATATATACGCTGGGAGGAAATCAGGATAATCGGGTTTGTATAAAAGCGTATGCGGAGCATCGGGTGCTGGCGTATAGGGAGCTACGAGCGAAATATATGTCGTTATGATGGGACGTGTATCGATAGCGAATGGCCTGGACTGGTCCGAATATTGGCGTATCGTCCTGGGGGGAATGGATGTAACGCACTTTTTTGCTTACGCCTCGCTGATGGGTGCTGGGGCGTTACTGTATTTTATCATGGATGTGAAGCAGTCGATGGAGCGGGACTGTTTGACGCCTGACAAATTTGACTTTTGGTTTATGCTGAAAGACAATTTTTTTAGGCTGATCGGAGTCGTGTTAGTTATCTCGGCCGCAACAATATGGTTCGAATCCTTTTATGGTGTTCCTATAAACGCTAAATTGGCGTTTACTTCCGGGCTGAGCATCGATGCGCTGATCGGCACGGTATTGAAGCAGCGAAAGCTGCTGCTGCGTATGGATAGAAGGAAAAACAACGGCCCGTAGGGGTCAATTATAAACCACAAAAATAAATATCATGGAATTAGGAACAGAAAGAATCGACAAAGCTGTACAAACGGTGGGCGACCTGGTGATGGCGTTCGTGGAGGATTATGCGGACGATCAAAAAATTTCGTTAATGGAGGCTGCGGGAAACATTATTGACAGCGGAGCTGATCTGATCGCTGTGATTACGAGTCATAAGGAGCTGGTGGCACAGTTGAAAGATTGGACCCCGCAGGAGCGTGAAGCAAGTTTGCAGAAATTTGTCGATCATTTCGAGCTGCCGGATAAGCAGAAAGAGGAAGCGATCGAGATGCTGCTGACCGGAATCGTAAATATCTCCGGTTTTGTGACTATCGTAAGTGAAGATCGAGGGCTGATTTGATCGGTCATGGCGTGGTATTATACTGCGATTTTATGCCTGTTTTTTTTCTGGCTCGGATATTTTGCGAAGGATCAGGCGACGGATGAATATGTTTCGAATGTGACTATTCATCGACCTAAAGTCAAAAAAGGAGGGTCGATGCAGCTGGATCAGGTCGTCGAGGTGGAGCATAAAAAGCGTAATCTGCTGGATCGGATCAGACGGAAAAGGGAGCAAAGGAGGACACGCAGAAAAGTGAGGCGGGCAGCGAAGAAGCTGGTCGAGTAGTGGTTTTTCCTTCACGTTGAGGGTCGAAGGCTGCAATTTTGTGGCTGACGGCCCTTTTTTTTTGGCATAAAAAAAGAGTATAAGGTCCCGATATATGCGTCTGTAACGAATTGATACGAAGGTAATTAAAAGATCGGCATGGGTGTGATATTATCATACACAGGGTGTGAGAGAATCGGTAAAAACGGCAGAAAACGATGCCATACGGCATATCGTATGTCGCTCATTGATAAACGGTTGCGACGAAAAAAAATGTTAAATTTTTTGGTATTAGTGTAAAAAGGTGTAACTTGGTGAAACCTTTTAGATAGGGTGCGGGTATAAAGAAATAAGTTCGTTGACATGCTGAGATCATCACCCCGGAGGCGAGAGCCACAAAGTTACTGCCGAACTGAAATGAAAGGGATGCAGCGTAGGGAGCCTGGATGATGATTTTCAGTATTACATCCATACCACCGAGACACCGTAAGGCCAGTTTACCTGGTAAACCCGTCAGCAGATTATCGCTGACTGCGGATCGATAAGGGAAGGCGGTGGGCCACGCATCCGGGTATCACGATATTGCGACGACCTTATATATGAGCGATTTTGTGCGGGGTTCGACTCCCCGGCTGGCACGACTTTTAACCTTTAAATTTTTTAGCCATGAGTATTCAATTTATTACAACTTATCAAGTCGAGGTGTTTACCGAAAATATGTTCGGAGAAATGCAACGCTACGTCGATACATTTAAGGCAGACAGTATTGACGATCTGACGGAATTGGTTTTCGAAAAATATGGTGAGCTGGATTATGTGATTATGGCGCAGCGCACATATGCGGAACCGATTTTAAACTGACGTAATATTTTTATAAACCTTTAAATTTTAGT
>CAZDJQ010000009.1:0-10861 GCA_964505765.1 uncultured Gammaproteobacteria bacterium
CACCAATACGACCGCCGGCCAGGGCCTGATAAGCCTGGACCGCGCCATGATGAGGAGAACCCACCGTTACTACTTTTCCGGCTCGTTCTTCATTGTTCTGAGCCCAATTGCGAGATACAAGCCCACCTAAGCTATGCCCAATGAAATCAATTTTAGATGCTTGTGATAATTCTGGTTCGTCTGAAATAAATTCATCTAAATTTCCCTGAATAAGATCCAACCTTTTACGCCAATCATAAGGCCAAACAAAAAAATCCTGACCTTCTGTATATCCATTTGCTTTAATGCTGTCAATTAAGGGTTGATAAACCGGCACGGCAAAAGGAATTAAATCCCACTCTTTTACGGGAACATCCTCGCCATAAACCATTGCTTGGGTGTTCCAACTAGCGGTTATGCCGGGAATTAATATCAAAGGATGCTTTTCCTCGTCTTCCTCAATATAAACCTTAATGTCATCAAACCATTTTTCAACACCCTTGTACCAAGAACCACTCCAAGCCTCCACACCAATACCACCACTCTCAAAGGGGTCATTTACATCAATCTTTTCATAAATTTTATTAAAATGTTCATAACCTGGACATTTTATATATACTTCTATTCTATTATTATCTAATTTTATTTTTAATGGATACCAGATTTCATTCTTTAAAGAACAACCAATATCACTTGGAGATATTTGATGATCAGGCCAAATATGATTTTTGTTTGTTTCGCCTTTATATAATTGTGATTTAAAAATTCTTATATTGTTTGAGTCTGTCCATCCACTTGTTCTTAAATCAACACTATACATAGAAAATTTATTTTGATCTTCTTTTGCCCTAAACCAAATATGCTGATCAACTCCACTAACGCTTTTTATTTTTAACTCAACTACGTAATTAGTCCAATCCTGCATATCAGATAATTCTTGTGGCAATAATATCGCTCTATTATCTTTTTCTTCAATATTTACCTTTAAATAACCCAAATCAGAATTATCCTGATAGCCTTCCCAGTCACCAGATAGAACATACCACTGTTCTCGGATATCAGAAAAGTTGTCGTAAAAAAGAAAATTAGATGCAAAAATTCTTGTATAATTAAAGAAGTACAAGGTCAACAAAAATGAAAAAAATGAAAAAATTTTTAGATGATTCACTTACTCTACAATCTACATGGAAAAGTATCTCTACGTCAAGTAAAACATTACCAATTTCAACAATTATCATTACATACAAAAGTAATAAACATTTATATGACTGCTTATTAAACATTATAAATTCGCAAAAAATACCAAAAGAAATAATAATAATTGATAACAACTCACCGCTAAGTCCCTTTCATGTTATTAAAGAAGTTGTTGAGCATAAAAAAAATGTGGATATTCCCAATATCAATTTCTACAAAAGTAAAGCAAATATTGGTTTTGCAAAAGCAGTAAATATGGGTATTAATTTATCAAAACATGAAAATATTCTCTTAGTAAACCCCGATCTCTTTTTAGAAAAATCAGCTATAAAAAAAATTTTAAATTCTAAAAGGAAATGCTCAATTATTGGGGGGAAAACATATATGCAAAACGGAGAATTATATCCCACAGTAACCCAAAATATAAATCTGTTTAAAATTTTCATTGAATTCACTTCATTAAAAAAAATCTTAAATCTTATTAAATTTAAACAATCTTTTTTTTGGGATTTTGAAGCGTTAAAATCAAAAAGTGTTATAAGAGTTAGTGGGGTTTCTGGTTGTTTTATGCTTTTTGACAAACAAGTTATTCAAAAAATTGATCACTTTGATGAAAATTACTTCCTATACTTAGAAGACCTTGATTTTTGTTTAAAAGCTTATAAAAATAACATCCCGATTTTATTTGAACCAAATGCATACGGAATACATGTCGGAGGAGGAAGTTCTCTCGACAAACCCAATAAAATAAACGAAAAAGCTTGGCAGAAATCAAAAAAATATTTTTGTAAGAAAAATTTTATATATACAGGAAATCTCTTAAACTTCATTATTAAAATTGATACCTTATTTATTAAGATTAAACATAATCTTGTAAATATTATTTAAAATGAAAATATCGGCTGTGGTTTTAACCAAAAATGAGGAAAAAAATATTACCAACTGCTTGGAGCATTTAAAATGGTGCGATGAAATTATTGTCATTGATGATTTTTCAACGGATAATACCCGAAAATTGGCACAGAGTAGGGGAGCAAAAGTATATAAAAGAAAACTTAATAATAATTTCGCCGCCCAAAGAAACTTCGGCCTTACCAAGGCAAAATTTAACTGGATATTGTTTGTTGACGCTGATGAAATTGTTCCTCCCCCACTTGCAGATGAGATTGTGCGACGTCTAAAGAAAACTGACAAGCTGGGATTTTATCTCCCTCGACAAGAACTTTTCTACGGTCAACCCCTGATATGCGCCGATAAACCAGCAAATGATTGGTCTTTTGGGCCGATTAAATTACTACGTTTGGCTAAAAAAGAGGCTGGGAAATGGAAAGGAGCGGTCCATGAAACATGGAATATAAACAGGAAGGTGGGGAGATTTAAGAACAGTTTGTTGCATTGTTCCTTCCCTAACCTTGATACCGCTTTAAAAAAAATTAACCGCTATAGCCTAATTAAAGCAAGAAGCTTAGATCAACAGGACAGAAAAACAAATATCATTGAAGTATTGTTTTACCCAATCGCCAAGTTTTTTAAAAACTTTGTCTGGCACTTGGGGTTTTTAGACCGGACAAGAGGATTAATATTCTGCCTAATAATGTCATTACACTCATTCCTCGCTAAAGCTAAGCTGTGGCATTTACAACAATCAGATTAGGGCAAATACGTAACTTTTCTAGTCTCTTCAGTAACATTCCCTGCTTTGTCTTCTGACTTTATGACAATATCGTTTGAGCCTTCTTGTAAAGTCATCCGGTAAAGAAACTTTCCTTCTTGATCTACAATTACTATATTTTCATTTACCAATACTCTTGCTGTCGGTTCGGTAACCCCTTCTATTTCTACTACTTGGTCGTCTGATAAGCTGTTTTCTTCCGGTTTTGTTATTTCCAGTTCCGGCGGTTGGGTATCATATATTATTTCTATTTTTTCTGTTGCATCACTTTTATTGCCCGCTTCATCCTCCGCAAAAGCATAAAATGTGTTTTTTTCTTCCTTTAAATCTAATTTCTGGAGCTCAAAATTTCCTTCTTCGTCTACTACTGTTTCTATTTCTCTATCATTAAAGCTTAAGTAAACTTTTGCTTTTGGCTCGGTCACACCTTCTATGGTTAATTGGGCACTGTTTGTCGCTTCAGGAACAAATGTAAAACGAGGAGGCGGCGGCGGAACAGTATCTTCTGCTACTTGCTGATTAGTTGAGGATTTTAAATCTCCAAGATAGTCCACTAAATTAACAAATAAGGGGAAGCCCCAAATTACAATAACAATAATCAGAATTATAGTAAGAATACCAAAAAGAACCCCTCGTCTTTTTATCACATCTTCTTCGGAAACTTTCCCCTTTTTTCTTACCTTGAACTTTCTTTTGTTATTCATGATTGAGCTTTTTACCTAGCCCGAGAGTATTTTAACAAAATTTTTGACAAAAAGAAACTTATTTTCTGAGCCGGTGGTCGGATTCGAACCGACGACCTACGGGTTACGATACCGTTGCTCTCCCAACTGAGCTACACCGGCATACAGTAATAAGACCAAAGGAGCGGGAGATCGGATTCGAACCGACGACCTTCTGCTTGGGAAGCAGACGCTCTAACCAACTGAGCTACTCCCGCACTTCTTTACTTAAAATTAAGTTTAGTCTTATTATCTCGGTATTTCAAGAACCATTCCCGGTTCAATAATATTCGGGTTGTCAATCTCATCTCTATTTGCTGTCCAAATTTCTGGCCAAGCAAACATGTCTCCATATGCTCTTTGTGCAATCAAGCTTAGAGAATCTCCTTCTACAACCGTATATTCTGTTCCTGTAATTTCTTCCTCCACTCCAGTTTCAGGTAATCCGTCTACTGTTAACTGTTTAGGTTCGACATCTGGAATTTTTAATTCCTGCCCAGCAGCTAATAAATTAGGATTATTTAAATTGTTTTCCGCTGCAATATCAACCCAGTTATAGCCAGATTGGTAATACTGTTCAGAAATTTCCCAAAGGTTCTCTCCGATTTGAACAGTGTGAGAACTAGGAACCTCAATTACTCGATCAGTAATTTCATCCCCATCTTCCTGAATTTCCTGCTCTTGTATTTGATCTCGAATAGGTTCTTGTTTTTGAAAATAACGATATACCAGCCCTCCAATCGCCAACACAACAAGAACACCCATCACCATGCTAATAATCTGTTCTGATTTCTTAACTTTATCTATGATTTTTTGTGTATTTGCCAATTTTCTCACCTCCTTCTGGGCAGAAAAAATTCGAAAGGGCAGGAAGGGCGGGGTTGACGGGACTCGAACCCGCAGCTTGTTCCTCGACAGGGAACTACTCTAACCAATTGAGTTACAACCCCTAACTTTTTTAAAATTTTCAAAGAATAATTCTTCCTTAAAACTAATCGATTTTATCAATATTATGTTATGATTGCAATAGACATGAAGATGACTAAAAACATGAATAATCAAGAAATAAAGGCTCTCCTTGAGGCAATTGCTGCTGCTTATGAAGTTAAAAATGAAAGTCAAAACCGTTTTCGAATTATGGCTTATGATAGAGCCGCTGCAGCAGTTAATCATCTTTCCTCAGAAGTAAAGGACTTATGGGAAGATGAAAAATTAACATCAATTTCCGGCATTGGCCCCAGTATTGCCCAACATTTAGATGAATTATTTAGGACCGGGAACGTAGAACATTTCCAAGAAATACTTTCAGATTTACCACCGGCAATGTTTAAACTCTTAAACATTAAAGGTATCGGCCCGAAAACAAGTTTCAAATTATGCCAGGAATTAAATGTGGTCAATTCCAAGGACGCTTTTAGCAAGATAAAACTAGCTGCAAAGAAAGGCAAAATTAGAGATATTGAGGGATTTGGAGAAGAATCTGAACAAAATATACTTGAAGCAATCAAAGAATACGAAAAAATCGGGGCTAGAAAGAAAAGAATGATTTTGCCTTATGCTGAAGAGCTTGCAAATAAAATAATCAAATATATGAAAAAATGTTCAGGAATCGAAGAGATAAATCCTTTAGGAAGCTTAAGAAGGAAAGTAGCAACAGTAGGAGATATTGATCTAGCAATAAGCAGTAAAAATCCTAAGAGGATTATTAACCATTTCACAGATTTTTCACAAGCTAAAGAAATTTTAGAGTCTGGAGAAAGAGATGCCTCAATATTGTTAAGATCCGACCATCAGGTTGATCTAAAAATCCAACATCCCCGGCGATACGGAGCATTACTTCAACACTATACTGGCTCCAAACATCATAATATTCACTTAAGAAATTATGCTAACAAAAGAGATTTAAGTTTATCTGAATATGGAATCAAAGATTTAAATACAAAGGAGAAACATGAATTTGACACCGAAGAAAAACTCTATAACTTTCTTGACTTACCTTTCATTCCACCCGAACTAAGAGAAGATGCCGGCGAGATTGAGGCGGCTTTGAAAAATAAACTACCTGAACTTATAAAACAAAAAAACATTAAGGGAGATCTACATATTCATTCTGACTTTAATATTGAACCAAGTCATGATTTAGGAAAAAGTAATATGGAAACAATGATTAGACAAGCTCACGAACTGGGTTATGAATACGTTTGCTTTTCAGAACACAACCCCAGTCAAAAAAACCATGACCGAGAAGATGTTTTAGCCATATTAAAAAGAAAAAGTGACCATATTGAACAAAATAAATCAACTTGGACAAAAAAATATAACATTAAGGTTTTAAATGGGCTTGAAATAGACATAAAACCAAACGGGGAGCTGGCAATTCCAAATAAGGGTCTAAAATATCTTGATTTTGCTATTGCTTCTGTTCACAGCTCTTTTAATCAATCTCGGGAGGAAATGACAAACAGAATTATCAACGCTTTATCTCATCCTAAAATAAAAATACTAGGCCACCCAACCGGAAGAAAGATCGGCCAAAGAGAAGCCTATGAGATCAACTGGGACAAACTTTTTAAATTTTGTCAAGAAAAAAACAAGGCTCTAGAAATTAATGCCTGGCCAGAACGCCTTGATCTCCCTGACAATTTAGTCCGAGATGCTATAGAAAACGGGGTAAAAATGGTTATAAACAGTGATTCACACCATGTAGATCATATGCCATATATCAAATACGGCGTTTATGTCGCCAGAAGGGGATGGGCCAGTAAGAATGACATTATTAATACATTAACATATAATAAATTAGTAGATTATCTAAACATAAAAGGAGGTGATACAAAATGAATTTTATAATTATCGCAGTTTTAGTTGTTATTGCGGGTTATGTAATTGCAACATATAACCAATTTCAAACATTAAAAACCAGAATACAGGCATCAATCCAAGAAATAGGCAACCAATTAAAGAGACAGGCAAATTTAATTCCCAACTTAACCCAATCCGCAAAGAAATACCTGGAGCATGAACAATCAATTTTCGAAAAACTAACTGAAGCCAGAAAAAATATCAACCAAGCTATAAAGGAAAATAACGCAGAAAAATTAGAACAAGGGCAAAAACAAATTCAAGAAGCCTTAGGAAGTCTGCGAATAGTTCTTGAAGATAATCCTGAGCTTAAGGGAGCAGAAGTGATCAACCGATTAATGGGAGAGTTAAGAGATACGTCAGACAAAATTATGTATGCTCGGCGAACATTAATTGATTTAACTGCTGATTATAACCGCAGATTAGCCACTATTCCAAGCAATTTTATCGGACAATTATTTGGATTTAAACCGGAAAAAGGTTTAAGTGTGCCGCAAGAAGGAGAATTTATTGAGGTCAGCGAAAAAGAAACAAAAACTCCTAACGTTGATTTATAATCAAGTATGCGAAATATATACCAGCAAATTGATACGAATAAACGTCGAAGTTGGATAGTAATAGTCTGCTTTGTTGGTTTTGTTACAACATTTGTTTGGTTAATAGGCCAAATTTATGATTTTCATATTGGAATTATTGTATTTGCCGGGATTATTTCTGTAGTTTCTGCCCTTAGCGGTTATTTCTGGGGTGATAAATTAATCCTTAAGATTTCTAATGCCCAGCCGGCCAAGCGCAATCAGCATTTTAACTTTTTCACTGCAGCCGAAAACTTGTCAATTGCAGGGCAAATACCTAAACCGGATCTTTACGTAATCAACAGCCCGGCAATGAACGCATTTGCCACCGGAAGAAACCCCGAACACGCAGTTATTTGTGCAACCAGCGGCTTAATAAACAAATTAAACAAAAGCGAATTAGAAGCAGTAATCGCTCATGAAATTTCCCATATTACCAATTTTGATATCCGCTTAATGACGATTGTAGCTGTATTAGTAGGAACTATTTCTTTACTTAGTAATTGGATTTTAAGATCAAGAAGCTACGGCCTGAATAGGGATAAAAAAAGAAAAACTTCTTCTTTAACTTTGGGTTTAGGGCTGGTCGGCTTAATTCTTGCTCCAATTATAGCTAAATTGATTCAACTGGCACTATCTCGTCAGCGAGAATTCTTTGCTGATGCACAAGCAGTTAAATTAACCCGCCAGCCGCAAAGTCTAATAGATGCTTTAAGTAAACTTGAAAAAAATCCAACCCCGCTGCAATCTGCCACCACTGCCACTTCTCATTTGTATATAGTCAACCCCTTAAAAAATCTAAACAGGGGAATTCAAAAAATAGCAAATTTATTTTCAACTCACCCTCCAATAGAAGTTAGAATAAAAAATTTGAAACAAATGCAGTGATAAATCATTCTCCGCCTTTCTATAGCAATCGCGACATCGGTCTGCCAATAAAATAAGCACTTGACAATTATGAGTGCTTATTTTATATTTAAACTTAAGATGGCATTTGATCCTGAAAAATTAACTCATAATTCACAAAAGGCGATCGCTAAAGCTCAAGAATTAGCAAATGACTGGCGTCATCCGCAAATAAAACCCTTACATTTGCTTTTAGCTTTAGTAATGGATTTTGAAGGGGTAGTTGTGGAAATTCTTCGTCAAATGGATGTCAGCATTGAAACCCTAGTAAAAGAAATTGAGTCGGAGTTAACAAAACTTCCTAAAGCCGGCGGAGAATTGGGTCAAGTATATCCCTCACAAGAACTTAGCCAGGTTTTAAGACAATCAGTAAAAGAAAGCCAAAACATGGGAGATGAATATGTTTCCCGAGAACATTTATTTTTAGCAATTATTAACACTAGTCCCCAGGCAAAACAAATTCTGAGTCAATTTAAGATCAGCTTGCCTAAAATTACCGATTCCCTTAATAAAATAAGAGGAGAGCAAAAGGTTACAGATAAAAGTCCTGAAGGTCAATATAACGTTTTAGAAAAATACACTCAAAATTTAACTGAGCTGGCCACAGAGGGGAATCTCGACCCGGTTATCGGGAGAGATCAGGAAATACGACGAGTGATGCAAATTCTTTCCAGACGTAAAAAGAATAATCCGGTTTTAATTGGCGACCCCGGTGTAGGCAAAACAGCAATTGTAGAAGGGTTAGCCCAAAGAATTATTGAAGGAGATGTTCCTGAAAGTCTAAAAGAGAAAAAAATAATTGCTTTAGATTTAGCTTCCATGCTTGCCGGTAGTAAATTTAGAGGAGAATTTGAGAAAAGACTAAAAGCGGTACTTAACGAAATTAAATCCGGAACCGGTAAATACATTCTCTTTATTGACGAGCTTCACACTTTAGTCGGAGCCGGTTCAGCGCAAGGAGCAGTTGATGCAGCGAATATGCTAAAGCCAGCACTTGCCCGAGGAGAATTACACGCCATCGGGGCAACAACAGTCGAGGAATATCGTCAGCATATAGAAAAAGATGCTGCGCTGGAACGACGATTCCAGCCGGTTATGATTAAAGAACCAAGCGTTGAAGATACAATTGCGATTTTAAGAGGATTAAAAGAAAAGTATGAAATACATCACGGGATCTCTATAAAAGATACTGCATTAATAGCCGCCGCTAAATTTTCTGAACGTTACATCAGAGACAGATTTTTACCTGATAAGGCAATCGACTTAATAGATGAAGCGGCTTCTGCTCTCAAGATTGAAGTTGAATCAATGCCGACGCAATTAGATGAATTAGAAAGAGAGATACGACAAATTAAAATTGAATTGGAAGCATTAAAAGGAGAAAAAGAAGAAAGCGCGGAGGAAAAAAGAAACAAGCTAAAAAAAGAGCTGGCCGAGAAAAAAGAGAAATTAAGAGATTTAAAGTCAACTTGGAAGCGTCAAAAGAAAATAGTCAGCCAAATAAGAGAAACACGGGTAAGAATCGATGAATTCCAAGAGGAATTAAAGCAAGCGGAACGAGAAGTGGACTTAAACCGAGCGGCAAAAATTAAATATGGAGAAATACCCGATCTAAAAAAGAAACTTAAAAAGCTTGAAAAAAAATGGAAAGAGGTAAATAAGGAGCAAAGACTAATTAAAGAAGAAGTTACTCAAGAAGATATCGCGAAAGTAGTATCCAACTGGACCGGAATTCCGATAACCAAGCTTATTTCTTCAGAGGCAAAAAAACTTGCTAATTTAGAAGATGAAATACACAAACGAGTGATCAACCAAAACGATGCTGTTAAGGGTGTTGCCGATGCCGTCAGAAGGGCCAGGGCAGGAATTAAAGAAGAAAACAAGCCAGTAGGAAGCTTTCTTTTTGTTGGGCCGACCGGAGTAGGAAAAACCGAATTGGCTAAAGCCTTAGCAGAAACTCTTTTTAATGATGAAAACGCCATGGTCAGAATTGATATGAGTGAATACATGGAAAGGCATTCAGTAGCAAGATTAATTGGTTCGCCCCCAGGCTATATCGGCCATGAAGAAGGCGGCCAATTAACCGAATCGGTAAGAAGACAACCCTACACAATTATTCTTTTGGACGAAATTGAAAAAGCGCACAACCAAGTATTTAACATTTTGCTTCAAGTTATGGATGATGGCTTGCTAACAGACGGGCAAGGAAGAACAGTCGATTTTAAGCACAGCATAATTATTATGACCTCAAACCTAGCCAGTGAAATCATCAAAGAATATACTCAAGAAAATAAAGATCAACAAGAAATGCAAGACAAAGTTATTAATATAATAAACAAATCATTTAAACCGGAATTCATTAACCGACTTGATCAAATAATACTTTTTGAAAGCTTGAGCAAAAAAGACATTAAAAAAATTGTAGATTTACAAATAAAACAAGTGGAAAAACGATTATCAGATAAAAAAATAGATATTGAGGTTTCTCAAGAAGCAAAAAATTTACTGGCAGAGGAGGGTTATGATCCAACATTCGGTGCCAGGCCGTTGAAACGACTAATACAAAATAAAATTCTTGACCCGCTGGCAATGAAAATGATCCAAGGAGAAATAGAAGAAAGAGACAAAGTGAATGTCAGTTTGGAAAAAGGAAAGATTAAGATAACAACTTAATCTTTCTTTTTATAATACTTTTTATCCTTTGATTCCCCGCCGGCTTTTAACTCGGGCTTGAGAGCGCTTTTGTTTTTCCAAAGAGGTTGAAGGCTTTGGCTTTGTTCGCTCTTGTTTTATTTGCCTTAAAGAGTCGGGTTTATTTCCCGTCTGGCTTTCCTTCATATCATTATAATAACATTACACGGTTACACTTTGTCAAGAGGAGGTTTTAATAATACTTCTTCCCTTTTAATTTCTCAGGCAGTAAACTTTTATTTTTGTCGGGATATTTT
>CAZDJQ010000009.1:10961-14538 GCA_964505765.1 uncultured Gammaproteobacteria bacterium
CCGTAGCCTTGTTCTTTCATTAAATCAGTTACCGGATTACGAAGGTGAAGGGGAATAGGCAAGTTACCGTGGTCTTTGACGTCTTTTTGGGCAGACCGGAGTCCGTTGTAAGCGGAGCGGTCTTTGTCGGCGGTGGCGAAATAAACTGTGCCGTGGGCTAAATTTATGGCGCATTCCGGATAACCAATGGTCTCGCAGGCCCGAAAAACGGCATTAGCAATCTGCAGGGCTTCTGGATTAGCCATGCCGATATCTTCACTAGCAAATATAACCATTCGTCTAGCAATAAATAGAGGGTCCTCTCCAGCCTCAACCATCCGGGCTAAATAATACAAGGCGGCATCAGGATCAGAGGCCCTCATACTCTTGATATATGAGCTAATTGTGTTGTAGTGTTCTTCCCCTTTTTTATCAAAGCGTAGATGCCGTGACTGCATTGCTTCTTTTAAAGAATCCAAAGAAAGGTCACCGTATAACTGAAAGGCATTATTCATTAATGTCAGAACCTGCCTAGCATCAGCATTAGCAGCATTAATTAACCATTCTTTTGCTTTACCAGAAATTTTTAAATCATTCTTCTCCTGCCGCAACTCGTTAACTCCCCGACAAATTATTTCTTTGATTTCTTCCTCTTTCAAGGGATTTAAAACAAATACCCGACAGCGAGAAAGCAGGGGACCAATAACTTCAAAAGATGGATTCTCGGTTGTCGCCCCAATCAAAGTAATTACTCCTTCTTCAACATAAGGTAAAAGAAAATCCTGCTGAGCTTTGTTAAACCGATGGATTTCATCTAAAAACAAAATTACTTCGCCATCCTTCTTGTCTTCCTTAATCAACTTCTGTTGTTTTTCTTCTTGAGCATAATTAACTATTTTTCTTACATCATCTTTTCCAGCTGATACAGCAGAAAGAGATTTAAACTCCGCTCCTGTCTGCTTGGCAATTATCCGAGCCAAAGTGGTTTTACCGCAACCAGGTGGACCCCAAAAAATCATTGAGAAAATTTTATCCTGCTCAATTGCTAACCGAATTGGCTTATTCGGTCCAACTAAATGTTTTTGACCAACAAAATCACTCAAATTTTGGGGACGGATTATATCTGCTAATGGCTTCACAATTATTTCACCTCTCCTAAAAACGGCAAGCCGAATTTTTTATTTTTTTTGTTTACAGCATTTAAACTGGAAGCCATTAAAAGAGTGTTTTCCCCGTAATCGCAATTAATATTATCAATTTGATCAAACAATTTATTCTTGTTCAAAAGTTTTGGCGAAGGGTTAAATAAACCCATTTGAACCTTATCAGCATCAATTAAATCTTTCATTACAATCCCGGTTGCCCGATATTCATCATCAGGATTAAAGATTGTGCCAAACTTTTTTTTGACTAACTTAGTTATCTGGTCGGTGTGGTTAATTGGCGTATCCAATTCAATCTTTACTGAAAAATACTCAAATGACTGAGTTTTAATAAAAATTTTCACTCTTTGAGGAACAAGTTTTAATTTTCTTAATTGACAACAGGCTTTTTCAATATTTTTAGATAACTGAGCAAATACTTCCAACTTATCATTTGAAGGCGGCCCGAAAGTTTTGGACCGAGTAATTGATTGATATTTTCTTTTATCTTCGGTTTCTAGATTAAACACTTTTTTCCCGTTAAGCTCCCGCCATGTTTCAAAATGCGGTTTGGTTAAATATTTATTCACCCATTGTTCATCTTTATAGGCAAAGTCCAACGCAGTCTTTACTCCAAGTTTTTCTAATAAGGCGTTGGTTTTACTGCCGATGCCCCAAATATCTTCGGGTTTCAGCTGGCTTAAATACAAATGCACTTTTTTCCCGGGGATGGCTACTAATCCCGACGGCTTGTCCCATTCCGAAGCAATCTTGGCAATAGTTTTATTCGGAGCTAAGCCGACAGAAACCGTCAACCCTAAAGTCCGTTCAATTTCCTGCTTGATATGATGAGCAATATTTAAATAGGTGGAGTTATATAGCCGCCTTAATCCGGTGACATCGGCAAAGCATTCGTCAACCGAATATTTTTCCACCTGGGGAGTAAACTTTTTAATAATATTAAACATCCGGCTGGAGTAGAGCCGGTAAAGATGATAATTAGATTCAATAAAAATACAATCAGGACAAAGCTTTTTTATTTCCTGATCGCGCATGCCCCTTTTTATTCCCTGAGCCTTTGCCTGATATGAAACAGCTGTGGCTATTTTCCTATCTCGTCCGACAACAACCGGTTTCTCTTTTAAACCAGGATTGATTGCCTGATGACAAGAAGCAAAAAATGCATCACCGTCAATATGCAGAGTTGCATTAGAAAAATTATTAATTGAAATTAGTTTATTCATCGATATTTTCTTATTACTGCTTTAACAATCGCCGCCACTTTCATATCACTATCAGGATAAATTGGTTTAAACTGATCGTTCGCCGCTTGCAAATATATCTGTCCTCTTTTCAGTTTCAAATATTTCATTGTCCATTCGCCATCAACTTCAGCAATAACTATGTCACCGTCTCTAGCTTGATCAGTTTTTTCCACTAAAACAAGATCTCCCGGAAGAATCCCGGCATCTTTCATCGACAGGCCCTCAACTTTTAATAAATAAGAGGCATCCCTTTTTTTAATTAAAAATTGGTCCAGACTCATAGTCTCCATTTCATCAGCACTAGTGGTTGTTGGGAAACCGGCTTGAATTAAACCCAGAACTTTAATCCCGCTGTTAAGCTGGTTGGGGAGTAATCGGCCCTGTTCATCTTGATCAATAACACCGGCAGCAACTAACTTTTTAACTAGTTTATAAACAGAGTTTTTGGATTTGTAATCAAACATATCCATCATTTCACTGTAAGTGGGCATTCGTTTGTTATCTTGATAGAAGTCTTTAATCTGCTCTTTTTTATCTTCTACTTTCATAAGATAATAATAGTGAACAAACGTTCACTGGTCAAGAGGCAATTTTTACAACCACATTTCTGGTTGATCGAGGGCCGTCAAGCTCTGCCAAAAATATTTGCTGCCAAGTGCCGCGTTCAAGCCGGCTGTTTTTTATCGGCAGGGTTTTAGTTTGGCCAAGCAAACCGGAAAGCAGATGGCTCTCGGCATTATTATCAATCCGGTCATGCTGATAATCAATATCCGGCGTTAATCTTGATAAGAAATTTTCCCAATCATTAACCAAACCGGCTTCGTTTTCTGTAATTACCACGGCAGCGGTAGAGTGGGGAACAAAAACTAAGCATAAGCCATCTTCAACCTCAGATTGGGAAACTATTTCTTCAACCTTGCCGGTAATATCAATCAGCTCAATATTCTTATTAGTTGAGATTGCAAATTTCTTTTCCATACTTTTATTTTAGCAAATTCACTGTATATTTATCCGTCATTTCGATTGAAGTTCTGACGAAATAGAGAAATCGCTTTCTTATTAAAAAGAGATTCCTCGGCTAAGGCTCGGAATGACATGCGGTATGCCATATTGAATAGTTATTGATTAATCTTGATAAAACTGATAAATTCTAAGTAGCAAGGGGGTGATAAAAGATGAAAGGATATCACG
>CAZDJQ010000009.1:14638-28059 GCA_964505765.1 uncultured Gammaproteobacteria bacterium
AAAACTGATAAATTCTAAGTAGCAAGGGGGTGATAAAAGATGAAAGGATATCACGATAATATTGAAAAGCTAACTAAAGAAAACGAAAACTTTCGTAAGGTGCTTTACACCGGTAAATACAGCCAACTAGTATTAATGGCTTTAAAACCGGGAGAAAACATCGGCAGGGAAACCCATCCTGATGTTGACCAGTTTTTTAGAATTGAAGACGGTGAAGGAAAAGCAGTCATTGACGGCAATGAATACCAACTATCAGATGATGACGCCGTAATTGTGCCAGCGGGAGCAGAGCACGACGTAATTAACACATCAGAAACCGAAACTCTTAAACTGTACACTATTTATTCGCCGCCGGAACACCCGGACGGAACTATTCATGAGACAAAAGAAGAAGCAATGGAATATGAAAAGGAACATCATCATGGTTAAAGACAAATATTCAGCGGTGTGGGTCTCTAATACGTCGATTAGAAACTTTTTAGAATGTCCAAGGGCATATTATCTTAAAAACGTTTACCGAGACCCACAAACTAATAATAAAATAAAAATCATTAACCCCCCGTTAGCAATGGGGCAAGTTGTTCATGAAGTTTTAGAATCCTTATCTAAACTCCCGGTTAATAAAAGATTCCAAGAATCGCTTCAAGGAAAGTTAGACAAAGCTTGGAAAAAAATAGCCGGCGAGAAGGGCGGATTTCCGAATAAAGAAGTTGAACAGGAATATAAAAAGAAAGCTAGAGGCATGATTTCCAAAGTAACCCAAACCCCCGGACCGTTAAAAAGACTGGCCGTAAAAATACAAATGGATCTGCCTCATTACTGGCTGTCCAAAGAAAAGGGGATTATTCTCTGCGGCAAGATTGACTGGCTGGAATATTTACCTGAAAAAGATGCGGTTCATATTATTGATTTCAAAACCGGCAAGAAAAATAATAAATCTGATGACCGGCAATTGGCAATCTATCAACTTCTTGTGTCAAACACTCAAAAACGGCCGGTGGAAAAGGCCAGTTTCTGGTACCTGAAAGATCATAATGTTCCTACTCCCAAAAAACTGCCGGATTTGGATGAATCAAAAAAAGAAATTTTAGAAATTGCCCAAAAGATAAAATTAGCCAGGCAACTGCAACGGTTTAAATGCCCACAAGGCGAGAAAGGCTGTTTTGCCTGCCGGCCACTAGAGAGGGTAATTAAGGGAGAAGGGAAACTAGTCGGCACCGATGAATACGACAACAATGTTTACATCTTACCTAAAACTAAAACTAAAAAAGACCAACCCCAAAGCATTATCCACTAAATAACTTATTGCTATACTTAAGTGCTGATGAAGATAAAACTTTCCGAGGATCAAAAACAGGTTCTACGTCAAGTATGGAAGTGGCTGATGAAAAAAGAGTCGCCGTATCTGACTTTTGGCGGTTATGCCGGAACCGGGAAAACTACAATGATCGCTGTATTTAGAAAAGTATTGCACCAACGACATCCGGAAATAAAAGTGGCTTTCTGCTCTTACACCGGCAAGGCAACTAGAGTCCTGGAAAAAACTCTACATGAATATCAAGCACTATTTAAAGGCGACCGCAGAGGAACAATACATTCTCTTATCTATGAACCGGTAACCAACCAACAAGGAAGGGTAATTAAATGGAAGCAGAAAGATGATTTAAAAGCGGACTTAATTGTAGTTGACGAAGCTTCAATGGTAGATTCCCGTATTTGGTCGGATTTGCGTAATTACGATATCCCAATTTTAGCCGTAGGAGACCACGGCCAACTGCCTCCAATCAGAGGTGACTTTAATCTAATGGAAGATCCGGAACTTAAACTGGAAAAAATCCACCGCCAAGCAAAAGATGACCCAATTATTCAAATCGCTGAAAGGGTAAGACAGGGAGAAAAAATTTCCGTTGGCAAATACGGGTCTGTTACCAAATTGGATAAAACTGACTGGGGGACCAAGCAGGAAGTTGAGGATATTTTAAGTAATTTCAACCAAGATTGGCTGGTGTTGGTAGGATATAACCATTCCCGCCTGCAATTAAACCAGGAAATCAGACGATTTCTGGGAATGACTTCTGAAGAGCCGGAACAAGAGGATTTAATAATTTGTTTAAAAAATAACTATGAAAAAAATATTTACAACGGTTTACGCGGGAAAATTAAAACTATTCGTCCGCTGCAAGACAAAAACGGAGTAGAGAAGTGGTATAAGATAAAAGCATTGATGGATAATAACCAAATTTATGAGGGGAAAGTTTTAAAACAACAATTTAATTATAAACAGACAATTCAAAATTTGCCTAATATGGATTATGCCCAGATGGGTGATCTCTTTGACTTCGGCTATGTTTTGACTGTCCATAAAGCTCAAGGCAGCCAAGCCCCCAAGGTCCTGCTTTTTGAAGAAAGATTTAAACGAATGAATGATGAAGAATGGCGGCGTTGGCTTTATACCGCCGTCACTCGAGCTGAAAAAAAACTAATTATCATTGGCTAAGGTCTGCTTACTCTTAAACCACGGAATCAAAACACTTGTTGTCGATTTATACTGCTGATATTTACTGTTACCGGCATACTTTGGGTCATAACGTTTTTCTAAAATAGGGATACCGGAAACAAAAACCAGTAAATAAGTTATGTAAATCGGACTTATAATTGTCAAGTATTCCCAACCGGACAAATAAGGAAAAACCGCAATATATAATCCCAACCAGCAAAGAATTTCTCCAAAATAATTAGGATGGCGCGAATATTTCCACAAACCGAGATTGACCCACTTCCCTTTGTTTTCGGGATTGTTCTTGAACTGGAATTTTTGCCAGTCAGCAACTGTCTCAACAACTAAACCAATAAACCAAACAAATAGTCCAAAGTAAACCAACGACTTAATTTCAACTACCGGCTGGTTGACCACCCAAATATAAGGAAACAGTATCACCCATATGCTGATGGCTTGAAACATCCAAAATTTAAAAAAGTCCCAAAAGTCTTTTCTAATCGCATCAAAACGCTTGTCCTTGTCGATTTTTAAGATACGAATAAAAAGGTAGGTGGCTAAACGCATTCCCCAGATTGTTACTGCCAAAACAAACAACAACTTACCGAAAGAAAAAGTTGATGAAAGAAAAACCAGCCAGAGAGTAATAAAAAAACTAATTCCATATGCTAAATCAGTAACTTTATCAGTTTTGAAGGCATAGGCAATCAAAAAGAAGAAAACCTGAAGCCCCAAAATAACAAGAAAGGAAAAAAGCAGTACGTTCATTTATTAAAGACAATTATACACTAACTGCCACCTTTGGACAACAAATATCTTTTATTTAATTTGTTGATTTATCGGATTAACTTTGATAATGTAGAACTATCGTGAAGAAAATTATTTTAAAATACTTATCCTTTTTATGGAATTACAAGCTTCGCTTCATTTTTTATTTATTGATTTTAATTATCTGGGCAATTCTTTCTAATATTCAACCTTATTTTTATAAGCTTTTTATTGATCGCTTTTCCGAAGGCGACATTAATGCCGTTTTTCGCCTTTTTAAAATTGTTGCTTTAATCGGCGTTTTAGGAATAATAGTTGAACAAATCGGACATATTTTAGGGGATTGGCTGCTGATCCCGGCGATGGAAGACATTCGCTTAAAAATCTTTAAAAAGATTCAGGATTTGGATTTTGTTTTTCACGTCAATAAAAGCACCGGCAGTTTAATCTCAGCAGTAAAAAGAGGTCAAGGTTCTCTGTGGAATCTTTTTTATGAAATCAGAAACATTACCCGACTGGTTATTGGTTTTCTTGTTATCATTTTCTTTTTTTCCCGGCTTAATCTAAATTTTTTCTATGTCTTATTAATTAGCGCCTCGTTATTTATAGCCCTAGGTCCTTTTCTAATCAAAAAGCATATGCAAGCAAGAAAAGAGTTTAACCAGGAAAGCGACCAAATGTCAGGGATTGTCACCGATAACCTAATCAACTTTGAAACCGTAAAATTATTTGCTAAAGAAGATTGGGAACTAAATCGACTAAAAGACAAATTTATCCCTTGGAAAGAAAAGCTGTGGAATTACGCCTGGACTTATCGCTACTTTGGGACTACCTTGGGATTAATAACTCTTAGCGGGGTTCTTTTGTCTATGTATCTGGGAATTAAAGGAGTACAAAATAACCGGTTTACAACCGGTGATTTTATCATGATCCTTGGATTTATTCAGTCATTTTTCAACCAAATGTCAAATTTAATTCATCGAATCAGAAATATTGCTAAAGATAAAACAGATTTAGAAAAATATTTTGAAATTTTAGACCTAGAACCTCAAGTTGAAGACCCGAAAAAACCTTTAAAAATAGGTAAGGTGCGAGGAGATATCCATTTCAACAAGGTTTTTTTCTCCTACCCGGAAGGCAAAGAGGACGCCCTTAATAACTTTACTCTTAACATAAAAGCAGGAGAATCAATTGCGCTGGTTGGAAAATCAGGAGCCGGGAAAACAACTGTCACTAAACTACTCTTAAGATGTTATGATCCGCTCGAGGGCAGAATAACCCTTGACGGCAGGGACATAAAAAGATTTAAAAAAAGCGAACTTAGGAAACACATTGGAGTTGTCCCTCAAGAACCGATTCTTTTTAACCAATCAATTGAATATAATATTGGATATGGAATGGAAAATTCTACTCGTAAACAAGTGGAAGGAGCGGCCAAAACAGCATTACTTCACAAATTTATTATTTCTTTACCTAACGGATATCAATCTCAGGTAGGGGAAAGAGGGATCAAGCTTTCCGGCGGGCAAAAACAACGGCTGGCAATTGCCAGAATGATTTTATCTAATCCGGAAATAATTATCTTTGACGAAGCAACTAGTCAGTTGGATTCGGATTCAGAAAAGAAAATACAAAAAGCTTTTTGGCAGGCATCTAAAAACAAGACTACGATTATTATTGCCCATCGGTTATCAACTATAACTAAAGTAGATAGAATCATTGTTATGGAAGAGGGAGAAATTATTGAAACCGGAACACACAGTAAGCTTATTAAAAAGAAAGATTCCCGCTATAACCAATTCTGGAAACTACAAACTAAATAATCTTTTTGTGTATAATAAAAACCAGTTATGTCTAACAAGATTGATGTTGACCATTTAGCTAGTCTAGCTAAGTTAGAAATCAGCTCTGACGAAAAAGAAAAGCTTGCCAATCAATTAGAAGCAACTGTTGATTATATTGAAAATCTCCAAGAATTAGAGACAGAAAAGGTTAAACCCACCGCTCAAGTAACCGGGTTGAAAAACATTGCAGACCAAGATAAATCCGAACCCGGATTAAGCCAAGATGAGGCTTTATCTAACGCCCCCAAAAAGAAAGACGGCTACTTTGCGGTTAAAAAAATTAAATGGAATAATTAGTGATTAGGTGTTAGTGGTTAGTGGTTAGTGGTTAGTGGTTAGTAAAAATAAAAATGCAAAAATTAAATAAATTAACTATTAAACAGGTTCAGGAAGGGCTAAGAAATAAGCAATTTAGTGTTGAGAATCTAGTTCAAGCTTGTTTGACTAAGATAGAAGAAACCGATAATGAGATACAAGCTTTTATATCGGTTTGTAAAGAAAACGCCTTAAAACAAGCTAAAGATTATGACGAGATTCTAGATTCCAGCCTTGATATTCTAAATTCTAAACCCCTATTTGGTATTCCGATTGCCGTTAAAGACAACTACTGCACCAAAGGAACAAAAACTACTGCCGCTTCAAAAGTTTTAGAGAACTTTATTCCTCCTTATGATGCAACTGTAATTAAAAGAATAAAAGATGCCGGGGCAATAATAGTTGGCAAAACCAATATGGATGCCTGGGCTCACGGCAGTTCAACAGAAACTTCAGCCTTTTTTACTAGCAAAAACCCTCATAACTTAAATCGGGTTCCGGGAGGATCTTCAGGAGGAAGTGCTGCTGCAATTGCAGCAAACCAAGTAATTGCCGCTTTGGGAACGGAAACAGCCGGGTCAATTCGCCAGCCCGCCTCTTGGTGCGGTGTTGTTGGAATGAAACCGACATACGGCCGAGTCAGCCGCTGGGGGATAATTGCCATGGCTTCTTCTACCGACAGCCCCGGACCAATTACTAAAACCACAGAAGACGCCGCAATAATGCTTTCAGTTATTGCCGGTCATGATAAAAAAGATGCCACAAGTTCTCCTCAAAAAATTCCAAACTTTATTGGTGAATTAAATAAAAATTTAAATATTACTCTTGGCGTTCCGAAAGAATATTTTTTAGATGAAATGGATCCCAAAGTCAAAAAGATAGTAAAAAAAGCAATTAAAAATTTAGAAAGCCAGGGGGTTAAAACCAAAGAAGTTTCTTTACTAGATCCCAAATATTCTATTGCTGTATATACTATTATTCAACGTGCTGAAGTATCGTCTAATTTGGCTCGATATGACGGAATCCGTTACGGCCGTTCTCGAAAACATTTCGGGCAAGAAGCTAAACGCAGAATTATGCTGGGCACTTATGCTTTATCTACCGGTTACTACGATCAATATTATGCTAAGGCTCAAAAAGTAAGGACTTTGATTAGACAAGACTTTGACCGAATATTTCAGCAGGTTGATGCTTTGATTGCCCCGACTTCGCCGACTACTGCCCTAAAAATCGGGGAAAGTGCTGAAAACCCGATGTTTGGAGAAAACCAGGATGTGTTGGTAGAAGCAAGCAGTCTAGCCGGACTGCCGGGAATTAGTCTTAATTGCGGCTGGGCTGATGACCTGCCGGTGGGAATGCAAATCTTCGCCCCCCAATTTAAGGAAAGTATTATTTTGAATATTGCTAATTTATATGAAAAAAACCATGAATAAAAAAACGCTTATTACCAAGAACAAACAATTTTCCCGTTTATGGCTGAGTCATTTATTTTCGCAGTTATCCACTTATACGGTAATATTTCTGCTGGTCGGAAGAACCTTTGAATTAACCACATCTTCTATTGCGGCCGGGTTAATTTGGATTTCCTATGCACTGCCTAATTTAATTTTCAGCCCCTTTATCGGGTCTTTAGTCGATCGGCTTAATAATCGAAGAGCCTTGATTTTTACCTACCTGGGGCATAGTTTATTAATTTTACTTTTAGGATTAGACTCAAAATTTAATCAGACAAATTTTGCCTATCCTTTACTTTTTCTTTATTCCACAGTGGCGGTGATTAATGATCCCGCCGAATTAGCTGAAATCCCTAATACTATTAAGGAAAAAGCTAATTTACTAGTCGCAAATAACATATTTTTCTTTACCGACGAAGCTTGTTTAATTTTATCGTCAACAGTTGGGGCCGTGCTTTTGAAGTTAATTTCCTTACCTAATACCTTGATTTTGACCGCCGGAATGCCACTTTTGGCCAGTCTTAATATTTCAACTTTAGTAATAAAATCTAAAAAAAGAAAACGGGGAAAATTTAACTGGAAGAAGGAGGTCGAAAAACTTATAAATCAATTAAAAACCGGATTTAAATTTTTAGAAGACAGCCCTTTAATTTTATACAGCTTTGGTTTAATAATTGTTTTACGCACCCTGACTACCTTAGCTTTACTTTTACTCCCGATTTTATCCAAAAATATTTTACAAACTACGGTATACGATGCCGGTTATTTAGTTGTTCTCCCCATGGCAGTCGGCTTATTTTTGGGGACAACAATATTAACCAGGAAAAATAATCATCAGGAAAACAGAAAAAAAGATTGGATTGGCAAAGGGCTGATACTTTTAAGCTTTGCCATTTTAAGCTTAATTTTCTTACGGCTAAACTATTTAATGATTCAGAGAATTCTAGACGTTTTCTTTTCCGTTGCGATCGGCGCCTGTTTTGCTATTATATATGCTCCGGCTCAAACTTTTATTCAAGAAAATACCCCCAACCAAGTCCGCGGGCATACTTTTAGCAATCTCCGTTTTTTCGTCAACTTGGTTACCATTCCAGCGGCAATTCTGGCAACTTCATTAGTTGAAGTTTTAGGAATAAGAGTGTTTATGACTATAGTAAGCTTAGCTGTTTTTACATTAGGATTAATTGTTACCCATAGAAGCAATGAAATCATCTTATCAACCAATAATCGGTCTTGAAGTTCATGTTGAATTTGATACTGAACGGAAAATGTTCTGTCAATGTCGGAATGATCATTTTCAAGTTAGTCCTAATACTAACACCTGCCCTGTCTGTTTGGGGTTACCTGGAGCTCTGCCTGTTCCCAATCAAAGAGCAATTGAACAAACTATTCAGCTAGCATCAGCTTTTAACTGCCGAATAAATAAAGAGTTTTACTTTGACCGAAAAAATTATTTTTATCCCGATCTTCCCAAAGGCTATCAAATCAGCCAACACTTTAAACCGATTGCCCTCGATGGACAGGTGCCGATTTTAATTGACGGCAAAATGAAAAAAATCGGCCTTAGCGATATTCATTTAGAAGAAGACACCGGCAAGTTAATTCACACCGACAAAAAATCCTTAATTGATTATAACCGCAGTGGTGTTCCGTTGGTAGAAATCGTTAGTAAACCTGATCTGCATTCGCCGGCGGAAGCAAAAATATATTTAAAACGGCTGCAACAAACTATTCGCTGGTTAGGTCTGTCTGATTGCGACATGGAAAAAGGGTCAATGCGCTTGGAAGCCAACATATCCGTTGGCACTAAAAGCTCAAAGCTAAAAGCTAAAAGCTCTCTCCCGGATTACAGGGTTGAAGTTAAAAACCTCAATTCTTTTCGTTTTGCTGAAAAAGCAATTGGCTATGAGATAAGCCGACAAACAAATCTATTAAAACAAGGCAAACCGCCTTCTCAAGAAACCAGAGGATGGGATGATGAGAAGGGAAGAACTTTTATTCAACGAACTAAAGAAACCGCCAAAGATTACCGTTATTTCCCCGAACCGGATATTCCCCCGTTTGAATTTTCCGATTATGAAATTAAACAAATTAAAAATAAAATTAACATTCTGCCTTGGCAGGAAGAACAAAAAATAATTGAGGCCGGAATAAGATGGCAATGGGCGGAAATAATCAGCCGAACACCGGAATCAGTCAAACTTTTTTGGGGGGCGACAGATAAAGAACTGGATCCCAAAAAGGTTGCCAATTATATGGTTAACAATCCTTTACCTGAGAAAATTACCGCTAAAAAACTAGCAAAAAAAATAAAAACATCTCAAAACCAATTTGATTTGGGTAAAGATAAAATAGAAAAGGCAGTAAAAGAAGTAATCAAAGAAAACCCGGAAGCGGTAAAAGATTATCAATCAGGCAAACAAGCGGCGATTGGATTTCTCATCGGACAAGTAATGCAAAAAACAAAAGGTAAGGCCGATCCCAAAATTACCAAAGAAATATTGCTAGAAAAACTTAAAAAGTAGGGACAATCCTAGGATTGTCCCTACCAGAACGGGCGGACCTGTTTCTACAATTTGTTTTCACCCACTTTTTATCTGTTATACTTTGTTAATAGATACTTGTTTGGAGGACCAACTGCCCTTGCTCCAAGAGTAAGAAAAAATATTTTTAAAAGATTAAAATGGCTGATTTTGTACACTTACACAACCATACCGAATACTCGCTGTTAGACGGTCTCAGTCAAATCGGGCTGTTAGTTGAAAAAACCAAGGAGTTGGGGATGAAGGCGCTGGCAATAACCGATCACGGAGTTATGTACGGTGCCATCAAATTTTATAATGCCTGCAAAGCGGCCGGAATTAAACCGATAATCGGCTGTGAGATTTATATGGCCCGGCGCTCCCGATTTGATAAACAACCCAAGATAGACGCAGATCAATACCACCTAGTTTTATTAGCAAAAAACTTTACCGGTTATCAAAACTTAATGAAAATCGTTACTCAGGCTCATTTGGAAGGTTTTTATTACAAGCCAAGGGCCGACCTGGAATTACTGGAAAAATATTCAAAAGGGTTGATTGCTATGACCGCTTGTATTGAAGGGGAGGTCCCAAGTTTAATTTTACAAAATAATTACCAAGGAGCAAAGAGAAAAGCCGAAAAACTTATGGATATTTTTGGGGAAGATTTTTATCTAGAAATACAAAAACATCCCGAACTCAAAAAACAAGACAAGGCGAATAAAGGAATTGTTAAGCTGTCGCGAGAAATAGGCGTCCCCTTAGTTGCTACTAATGATACCCACTACATAAATAAAGAAGATGCTGAAGCACAAGACGCTTTACTTGCCCTACAAACGCAAAAAACTATTGACGACCCAAACCGATTATCAATGTTGGACTGCCCCGACTTTTTTTTAAAAAGCCCGGCTTTAATAACAGAACAGTTTGCCGATCACCCTGATGCCCTCAAAAACACGGTGAAAATCGCAGAAAAATGCAATTTAAAAATCCCGATTGCTGTGCCGGTTTATCCCAACTATCCTTTACCGGCAGATGAAACCGCTGCTTCTTATTTAAGAAAGCTAACTTATAAAGGCTTACCAAAACGTTATGAAAAAATTACTGATGAAATAAAAGCTAGAGTTGATTATGAACTCGATTTAATAATCAAATTAGGTTATCCCGAATATTTTTTAATTGTTCAGGATTTTGTTAATTGGGCTAAAAACCAAGAAATTAGGGTGGGCCCCGGACGAGGAAGTGTCGCCGGCTCCGTAGTTGCTTACGCTTTAAGAATAACTTCTATTGATTCGCTGGAACACGATCTGCCGTTTGAACGTTTTTTAAATATTGAAAGAGAATCAACTCCGGATATTGACTTGGATTTCCCCGATGACCGGCGCGATGAAGTAATTGATTATGTTCGCGATAAATACGGCGAAGACCGGGTCGCTCATATTATTACTTTCGGCAGTATGGAAGCGAGGATGGCGATCCGCGATGTGGCCAGAGTTTTAAATCATCCCTATTCTACTGGTGATCGTTTAGCCAAGTTAATCCCTCAAGGAGAAAGCATTGATAAAGCAGTCAAGCAAAGACCGGAACTAAAACAAGCCTACAATAACCCTGAGGTTAAAAAAATCTTGGATTTAGCAAAAAAATTCACCGGAGTATCACGCCATGCTTCCACACATGCCGCCGGGGTTGTAATCACGGATAAACCCTTAGTGAACTACACTCCACTCCAGCGCGAATCTAACGGAAATAGAATAATTACCCAATATGATATGTATTCGTTGGATCTAAACATTAAAGAAGACGCTTTAGGACTTTTAAAAGTTGATTTTTTAGGCCTAAGGAATTTAACTATTATTGAAAAGGCTAAAGATTATATTAAAGCCACAACAGGCGACCATATAGACTTATCAGAAATTCCTTTAAATGATAAAAAAGTTTATAACATGATTACCCGCGGTGATACCACCGGACTATTCCAAATGGAAAGTCAAGGAATGAGACGGGTGGCGGAAAAACTAAAGCCGCAACGATTTTCAGATATTGCTGCCATGATCGCTCTTTATCGACCCGGACCAATGGAATGGATTGACGAATTTATTATCGGGAAGCAAGATCCTTCCAAGATACATTACCCCCATGAAGATTTAAAACCGGTTTTAGAAGAAACCTATGGAATTGCCGTTTACCAAGAACAAGTGATGAAAATCGCTAATGTTATGGCTGATTATACCCTGGGCGAAGGCGATATTCTTCGACGAGCGATTGGAAAGAAAAAAATGAAAATTATGAAAAAGGAAGAAAAAAGATTCAAGAAAAGAGCTAAGAAAAAAGGGTATTCGGAAGAGGTAATTAATAAGGTTTGGAAAATGATTAAACGTTTTGCCGGCTACGGTTTTAATAAAGCTCACACTGTCTCTTATGCAATGATCGCTTATCAAAACGGCTGGCTAAAAGCTAATTACCCGGTTCAATTTATGGCTGCGCTAATGACCGCCGAAGCCAATAATGAAAATAAGCTGGCCTTGGCAGTAGATGAATGCCGGCGGATGGGAATAGTTCTTTTGCCTCCGGACATTAATAAATCAGAATCTGGATTTGGAATTGAAAAAGATAAAAATTCCAAAGATAATATGGCGGTGCGGTGTGGTTTTTCAGCAATTAAAAATGTTGGAGAGGCCGCTATTGATGAAATTTTAACAATCCGCAAAAAAGGAGGCGGATTCACGTCTTTAACTGATTTTTGTTTGAGAGTAAATGCTAGAAAGGTAAATAAAACTGTAGTAGAAAGCTTAATCAAATCCGGAGCAATGGATCAATTCGGAAGTAGAAAATCAATGCTTAAGGGATTAGAAAATATTAGAGAAAGAGCCAAAAAAAGACAAAAGGCAAATGCAAACGGGCAAGTAGGCCTTTTCCGTAGTGGAACAAAAAAAGAAAACAAAATTACTAATGATAATCTGCCCGTAACAGATAATTTCACCAAAGAAGAACTTTTGGATTTTGAAAAAGAACTTTTGGGAATTTACATATCTGAACACCCATTACAAAACGACTTAGCCGAGATTGAAGATTTTATCAGCCACAAAACGCACGAGATCGAAGACCTAAAAAGCGGAAGGATTCAAATTGCAGGCCGAATTAAAAATCTTAGAATTGTTACAACAAGAAATGGCGGCAAAGAAATGGCCTTTACATCGATAGAGGATGAAACCGGTTCAATTGATTTGGTAATATTCCCTGGCATTTTTAAACAAAATCAAAACTTATTAAATAAAGAAAAAATTGTTTGTGTTGTTGCCAAGGTCAGCCAACGAGAAGGGGAGCAGTCAATTATTGCTCAAGAAATAAAAGATATATCCGAAATAAAAAAAACTAAGCCTAAAAAGAAAAAAATAATAATTAAAATTCCTAAAGGAACCAGCCGATTCAAATTAGTAAAACTCAATTCATTATTAAAGAAGAACAACGGCACTCAAACCGGCACACTTCATTTTCCCAACGGCAAGAAAGTTAAAATTCCGTTTGAAATAAACTGGACTAAAAATTTAAAAGAAAAAATCAAAGAATTATTAAGCTAAAGTTGAGGTTAATGTCTTAATTTGATAAAATCCTTCCTATGGCAATAAAAGCAACTTGGAACAATAAAACAACTTTTAATATCGGTGACACAATAAAAATAGACTATAAAATTGTTGAAGAGGGCAAAAAAGCTCGAACTCAACCTTTTCAAGGCCAAGTAATCGCTATTAGTGGCGATGCAGAAAACCGGATGTTTAGGGTTAGAAAAATTGCGGCTGATCAAATTGGGGTGGAAAGAATCTTCCCTTTGGATTCACCGTGGATAAAAAACCTAGAAGTAGTAAAAAAACCAAAAGAGAAACCTCGCAGAGCAAAGCTTTACTACACCCGTGAACCCCGGAGTAAGAAAAAGAAGAAGAAAAAAAAGAAGAAATAATTACCATTCAGTTTAAGTTCTAATAACAGTCAACCTTTGCTATAATATACCCACGCCGCCATCGTC
>CAZDJQ010000010.1:0-1940 GCA_964505765.1 uncultured Gammaproteobacteria bacterium
CCTCATCATGGCGCGGTCCAGGCTTATCAGGCCCTGGCCGGCGGTCGTATTGGTGAACAAAGAGATTTGGAGTGGATAGGAATGCAATTGCTTGTTTATTTAAACAGAGATAAATTTGAAAGTAATGCTCAAGTAATCCGCAACATCGCCCCTATTTTAAAAGACTTGACCCCCACGTTTGACTATTTGGAAAAAGACCAGCAAATTTTGGGTTGGAGCGCTGTTTCATATGTCAATGATTATTTAAACAATTTAAATCAAGAAGCTTTAGTAAATGGATTTGATCAACAAATGAATTACGTAATTGGGCAGGGCAAAGAAGTTCCTAGTTGGTTAATATTGGGAAGCAGAAGTTTAGTTGATCAATTATTAGACAAATGGCCGGATGGGAAAATGCAGCAAGTAATATTTGATAATGGTGACGGCACCGTTCTCTTCAGTAGTGCTCATTTAAATGATGATTATTCTTCATTTGATTATTATCACAAAGAATTAGTTGAAAAAGAAAACTCAATACAAGAAATTTTAAAATTACTGGGTTTAGATAATCCCAATATAGTTCAAGTCGACGCTTCTTTATCAGATGAATTAATAGTTTTTTATTTAGCCTCTCCGGCGAATTTAAAAATATTTGATGATCTAGAAAATAAGTATATATATCCTGACAATCCAGATTTACAAATGATTGTTCTCCCCTATCCTGAGTCTCAAAACAGATACAAAGCTGAAATTACGGGAACTGGTGACGGGATCTATCACCTATATGTAGGAGAAATTTTGTCTAATGAAACCAAATGGCAGACCCATCAGGCCGAGATAACAATCGGAGAAACTCAAGAATACATCTTGGCTCCTCCCAACAGTCAAACTTACTTTGAACGGGCAATAAAAATAATTAAAAGCATAAACAATTATCAAAATAAGCCCTGGCTACTTCAAGCCGTATTAGACTTAGAAAACTTAGACCCTGATCAGGCAAGTTATTCTTTAGCCCGTTACTCTTTTAACTTAAACAACAGCCAAATTCAGGAATGGGAAAAAATCAAATCCGCGATTAATCAGATCCAGCTGGGTTGGGAAAAAATGCTGGAGGGAGAAAAATTTGACATTGCCGCGGCTCAATCTAGAAAATCTTTAGCCTATCGCTTAATTAGAAAAAGTCATCAAAAACAGCAGGTTAAAATTAAAAGTATAGTCTGGCAACAAGCCGTTAATTGGTTAAAAACCGCTGAAGAAACAAACCCGCTGGTTTATATTGCCGACAACTTCTTTCAAGCAAGCTATCTCAATTGGGAAAATTAAATACTATAAATTATAGTTAGTGTGTTTAATCAAACCAAATTCATTAACTGGCCAATACCTTAGAAACGCTCGGCCGATAATCGCTTCTCTAGTAATTGGCCCAAATTCCCGGCTATCTCTGGAATGTGGTCGATTATCTCCCATCAGGACATACTCATCTTGGGAAAGCTCAACCGGCCGCCCCTCTCTTAAAAAACTGCCGGGGCTGGTTTGGAAATCCGAAGGCAGATAATCTTCAGTCAAAGTTTGGTTATTAATATAAATATTGCCATCAGAAACGGTAACCACATCACCGGGAACAGCAATTATCCGTTTAATATATTCGCATTCGGTCTCAGCGCACGGTTCACTTGGGGGAGCCTTAAAAACCACAATTTCGCCTCGTTTTGGGGCTCTTCGGCGGTAACTCAGTTTCTCTGTTAAAATAAATTCATTATTTTGGAAATTGGGCACCATAGAATTTCCGTGGACTTGGTTAGGTTGAGCAACGAACAGATAAAGCAAAACAAAAACGGACAAAGCCAACACCAAAGCCTGAATTGATTCTAGAATAAAATTCAAAAACTTTTTAATCATAACTGATTTCAAGTTTAAATCTTTTGATATAATAATGCAAGCTAATATTTGAGCCTGTAGCT
>CAZDJQ010000010.1:2040-24946 GCA_964505765.1 uncultured Gammaproteobacteria bacterium
TTCAAGTTTAAATCTTTTGATATAATAATGCAAGCTAATATTTGAGCCTGTAGCTCAGTTGGTTAGAGCGCATCGTTCACATCGATGAGGTCGTAGGTTCGACTCCTACCAGGCTCACTGAAAAAGGTTAATCTTAATCCGATCCTTTGTTTTTGTCAGTTTAATCTTTTTAAATTTTTGCTTAAAAATTTTCTCCAAAGCCTTTTTTGCTTTATCAGACTGTTCCTTTTGTTTATCAAGAATTTCTTTACGCATATCTCTGACCATTTGTTCGGTTTCTCTGACCGAAGCGTGGTTTTTAAGAACCTCCTTATAAACCTCGACACAATCTCGTTGATTATTCAAAGAAGCCAGCGCCCTTGCATGACCCTCTGTAATCAGCTTACCCAGTAAACCGTCCTTAATTGCGATAGGTAGATCTAGAAGGCGGACGGAATTGGCAACATAAGAAGTGCTTTTATCAATTTCTTCGGCAATTTTGCTGTAGCTGCAATCCTTCTCATCTTTAATTTCCTTGAAAAGCTTGCCGCGAGCTAAAGGTTTAAGCTTTGAATAATCTTGTAAATCTGCCATTAGGTTAATTAACGGAAATCACTTTTTTACCCTGTTTGTCAGTAAATTTTACAATCCCTCTTCGGGTGGCAAAAATAGTGTAATCTCTCCCTAATTTAGTTCCGCTGCCGGAATGAAACTTCGTCCCCAATTGTCTAACAATAATATTGCCCGGCAGAACCTCTTGTCCGCCAAAAATCTTTACACCGCGTCGCTTACCCCGGCGTTTACGTTGACTTTTCTGTGAAACTCGTCCCTTTGCTTTAGTTTTTGCCATAAATAATCTTTTCTATTTTTAATCTGGTCAAATCAGGGCGGAACCCTTGTTTTCTTCGGTACCTTTTTTTACGTTTAAACTTAATAACGGTAATTTTATCTCCTCTAAAATGCTCTAAAACCTTAGCTTTGACTGTTATATTATTCAAAACCGGTGTTCCAACTCTAACCTTTTTATTTTTAGCTAACAACACCTGGTTGATCTCTACGCTATTGCCTTCTTTTTCACTCATACGATCAACAATCAACTCATCCCCTTCTTCAACTAAATATTGGTGGCCCATCAGGGCAATAACTGCAAACTCCATACCGCTTCAGATTATATCAAAACAAAGCGAGAGATAAAAGGGTGGACAACAGAGACGATCCGCCGTAAGACAAAAACGGCAGTGGCAATCCGACAACCGGGAACAATTGCAGATTCATCCCGATATTAATAACCGTTTGGCTGAACAATTGAGCAAAAATCCCCAACCTTAAAAAATATTTATAATTATTATTTTGTGTTTGATTAATTCGTTTTAAAAGCGACCAAAACAGCCAGAAATAAAAACTTAAAGTAAAAAACACTCCCAAAAACCCTAACTCCTCACCAATAGCGGCAAAAATAAAATCAGTATGTTTCTCCGGAAGAAAAGCCAATTGGGTTTGTCTGCCGTGGCCAAATCCACGGCCGAGCAAACCGCCGGAACCAATCGCCAATTTAGCTTGGATTAGGTTATAGCCTTGTCCCAACGGGTCCAGACTAGGATTAATAAAACTAGTAATTCGGCTTAACTGATAATCACGGAGCACAAACCTCGGACCGACAAAAGCTCCTAAAAACGCCAAACCTAAAAAAGGCAGCCACCATTTCCAGTAAGGAAATTTCAACCAAATCATAAAAATTAAACTAAACAAAATAATCAAAGCGCTCCCTAAATCCGGTTCGATAACAATTAGCCCAACCGGCAGAATAATTAAAAACAAGCTAAAAATAAAATGCTTCCCGGTCTTCAACCGAATCCTCTCAAGATGTTTAGCAAAAAAAAGAATCAGCAAAGGTTTAGCAAATTCTGAAGGTTGAAAAGAAAATCCGCCTATTTGGAGCCAGCGGGCAGAACCCCTTACTATTTGGCCGAGCAAAAACGGAAGAAACAGCAAAAATAAAATAAAAAAATAAAGCCAGCCATTTCTTTTTATAATTTCGGCTAAATTAATTTTTCTAACCAGATAAAAAATCCCCGCTCCAACTCCCCAAAAAACAAGTTGACGCCAAAAAACTCCTTGATCCAATCCCCAAAGCATCAGTAAGTTCAAAATTGCCAGGGCAAAAACCGGGTACATATTAGCTTTTCTTCCTTAAAAAAGACGGGATATCAAATTCGTTCTCTATTTCCACCCCTTCGGGTAATTTATCCTTAGAAAAAGGAAAATTCTTCTTATTATTCTCTTTATTTTTTTTCTCTTCCTTCTCTTCTGGTTCGCTCTTCTTATCCTCATCAGTTGTTTGTTCTTCACCCTCAATTGACTTTGGTTTCATAAGTTCAGAAAGAGCCTTTTGGGTCTCATCAAATCCGGTAGCAATAACAGTAATCTTAATTCCCTGCAGACCCTCATTAATTGTTGCTCCAAAAATAATATTTGCATCGCCGCCCACCTGTTGGCTGATTGCCTCAGCCGCCTTCTCCACCTCTGCCATTGTCAAATCACTGCCACCGGTAATATTAAATAAAATCCCTCTGGCGCCTTCAATTGTAACGTCCAGAAGTTTAGAAGAAATCGCCTCATTAACCGCCTGTTCTGCTCTATTCTCTCCTGAAGCCCGGCCGATCCCGAGTAAAGCACTGCCGGCATCCTTCATAATCGACTGAATATCAGCAAAATCAAGATTAATCAACCCTGGAGTAGTAATTAATTCTGAAATCCCCTTAACTCCCTCACTCAAAACCGAATCCGCCATTTCAAAAGCTCCCAGAAGCGTCTTTTTATTATTAGCTAAATCCAGCAATTTCTGGTTAGGGACAACAATAACGGTATCCAATTTTTGCTTTAATTTATCTATCGCCTCTTCAGCGATAACCATCCGCCTAGTTCCCTCAAACATAAACGGTTTAGTAATAACTCCGATGGTTAAAATATCCAACTCTTCTTTAGCGATTTCTCCGATAATCGGTGCCGCTCCGCTGGCAGTCCCGCCGCCCATCCCGCCGGCAATAAAAATCATATCCGAACCCTTAAGCAAATCCTTTATTTTCTCTCGGCTCTCTTCAGCCGCTTTTTGTCCAATTTTCGGGTCGCCGCCGGCCCCCAATCCCCTAGTCAACTTTTCACCCAACTGAACCTTTGTTTCTGAAGGAGAAGTCAATAAAGCCTGGGCATCGGTATTAGCGACAATAAAATCCACACCCTGGATATCATCATACTCAATCATATGAGCAATTGCGTTTCCGCCGCCTCCGCCGACTCCAATCACTCTTATTTTTGCCACCTCGCTGGTTGATCGTGGTTTAACTAATGCCATTTATGGTAAAAGCGGCTTAAGAAAACTCTTCATCGTCTCCACCGCCCCCTTAATTGGTAATTTATCAGTTAATTTTGATAAGTCAAACATCCGGTAAGGCAGACTCTTTTCAGCTCGATTCATCTTAATTCCGTATAAAACCAATCCTAAGCTGGAAGCAAACTGCGGGGCAATCAAATCGTCGACAATACCGCCCAACTTTTTCGGCTCACCGATTCTCACCGGCAATCCCAAAGTTGCCTGGCAGCTCACCTTAGCCTTAACCGTATTCGCCCCGCCGCCGATTAAAACCAAACCAGCCGGGGTTGCTCCTCCAAATCCACTATTCTTAATCTCTTCACGAATCAAAGAAAACAGCTCCTTCAGCCGCGGAACAATAATCCCGTCAACGGCAGTCTTAGTTGAAACTTTCTTCTCTTCAGAACTCACCTTAAGGTCAGACAAAGAAACCTCATCAGACTCCGCACTAAAATCCTCTTGACTCAAAACCTTTTTAAATTTTTCAGCCTCGTCAAGTGAAAGTCTAAGTCCGATAGCCAAATCGTTGGTAACATTCTTTGCCCCAGCCGGTAAAACAGAAGAATAACAAGGGGCGCCCTCATTATAAATAGTCAAAGTTGTTGTTGACGCCCCGATATCAACAAGAACCACGCCCAATTCTTTTTCCGTTGGAGTCAAAACTGCTTCGGAAGCCGCAAAGCCGGAAAAAACAAAACTCAGCGGAACAATCCCCGCTTCGCGAATACACTTTTTTAAATTTCTCAAAGCGGGAGTAGATGCAGTAACAATATGGGTTTCGGCTTCCAGTCTAACCCCGCTCATTCCAACCGGGTCAACCACGCCGGCCTGTCCGTCCAAAGTAAAATCTCTGGGAATAACGTGAAGAATCTCTTGAGAAGCCGGCAAAGAAATTGCCCGGGCCGCTTCAATCACTCTCTCCACATCTTCTGAAATAATTTCTTGATCAGGATCAGAAACTGCCACCACTCCTTGGGAATTAACCGATTTTATATATGGGGCGGAAAGACCGATAAAAGCATGGGAAGTTGAATAGCCGGCCATTCTCTCCGCCGCTTCAATTGACTGGATCAAAGAATTTGTTGCCTTATCAATATCAACAATCTGGCCTCGTTTTAACCCTTGGGCTGGGAAATTCGCCACCCCAATAATATTAACCCGTTCTTCCTCAGGAAAATGTTGGCCGACCAAACTAACAATCTTTTCGGTGCCAATATCGATTGCAACGATTAAATCAGAACGAGACATAAGGTTTATTTCCAGTTAAATCAATTAATTGGGGTGGATTCCCCGTTTGAAAACTCTCTTCTATTGTAGCCTCTTTTAAAATCAATTGTAAAGAGGCAAGTTGGGTATCAACATTCTTTTCTGTAGAAAAAATCACTTTTACATCCTTTCCTCTAATTGCAAGGACAGTCTCAAAACCATCCTCGCCTTTAATAAATGGCCCGCTGTTTAAACGAAACCCCTGGGCGCTCAAACTATCAACCAATTGGTATCTTATCTTTTCTACTTCACTATAAGGCGTAACTGTTTCGCTCCCGCCGTATCTGATTTTCTGATAAAGCCAAGGAACCGCTTTAAACTCAATCAACAAAACCAAACCGGCGATAAGCACAGCCTGAACAAAACGTTTAAAAGTCATAATCCATCTTAATTATAGACCAGAATCGTTTTGCCGCCCCCTTTGGATCAGCCCTCTCCCACCAATCCGGGTAAACCGGCTGGACATCTTGATAATCAAAACTCTTAATCAACTCTACTAAGCTGTCGGCAGTCAAATCACTTTGTTTTAATATTTTAGCCAACCCTGTATCTCTCAAAAAATCAGCATTATTATACTGTTCATTTTGAGAAGCCCAAGGAATAGGAATTAAAATTGCCGGTTGTTTAAAGCTAGCTAGATAAAAAATTATATTAGCTCCCGATCGGGAAATAACAAGATCAGAATTTTTAATTGTCCAGCCAAAATATTTGTTATCAATAAATCTAATTGCCCAGTATCTGTTTTCTCGTTTGGGAGTTTGTTGCTTATCCAGGCCAATTTGATGAATAATAAAGAAGTTATCTTTTAGTTGAGGCAGAGCCTTTTCAATTGTTTGGTTAATTATTCTTGAGCCGGTCTTCCCGCCGGTAATAAAAAGAATCGGTCTATCAGCCGAAGCTACGGTTTTATATAATCTTGATTCTTCTGAAGGAACAGACTTGTATACTGATTCAGCAATCAAGTTCCCGGTCAAAACCCCCTTATTTTTGGGAACAAGCTTTTTAACTTGGGGGAAAGACACCGCCACCCGCTTAACAAAAAAAGAATTAATTTTATTAGCCAGGCCTAAAGTTGAAGTCTGTTCGTGAGTATAACTTGGAATCCCCAAAAGCCAGCTGTTAAAAACAACTGGAACCGACAAAAAACCGCCAAAAGAAACCACTCTTTGAGGTCTAATCTTAATTAAATAATAAAAACTCTGGAGAAATCCAAAAGGAATCTTAAATAAACTAATAATCGTTTCCAATCTAAATTTTCTTTTTAGTTTGCCGGTAATAAGGCGGTGGAAAACCACCTCTTTATTCTTGCTAAATAATTGGTATTCGTAGGAAAACGTTTTTTGTTTCTCTAAAGCATACTTCCTGCCGAAATAATGTATCTCCCAATCTTCCTGGTTCTTTTTGATTTCCTCAATCAAAGCCAGCGCCGGGGTCAAATGCCCTCCGGTAATAACTATCTTATTACTCATTACCCAAGTTTAGCATAAATCTATTTTCTCTTAGGTTTTTTATATTTAGAAATATTTATCAAAATTCCGGTCAAGCTCATCAACACAATTAACGAAGACCCGCCGTAGGACACAAACGGAAACGGCATACCGGTCAAGGGCAAAGTAATTGCAATCGCTCCCAGATTAATAAGTCCCTGGAAGGCAATTAAGCCGATAATCCCCGTTGCTAAAAGCCGGCCGAAATCATTTGGTGCTAATTTAGCGGTATTCAATCCTCGCCAAATAAAAATTGCAAAAACAACAATAATCAATGTCAAACCGATAAAACCAAACTCCTCGCCAACCAAAGCCATAATGGAATCAGTAGTCGTCTCGGGCAGATACTGAAATTTTTGTCTGGAATTACCCATCCCTTTCCCAAACAACCCGCCGGAACCAAGCGTTAAAGCGACTTGGTAAACGTGATATGACTGGCCTTGCGGGTCATAAAAAGGATCAAACATTCCCATCACCCGCTGTTTCCGGTAAGGCGAAGAAAAAATCAAGATAGCGCCGATAATTAAAGCTAAAACTGCCACCCCCAGAAAATAAGTTAAATTTGGCTGTGACAGAAACCAAATCAAGCCGACAGTAGAAAGAAGTAAAACACTAGAACCAAAATCCGGCTCCAATAAAATCAGCCCGAGCGGGACAGCCAAATAAACTAACTGTTGGACTAAAGGAACACCGTCTTTTTTTGATGATAAATGGGCGAAAAAAATTAAAAAACTGAACTTTGCCAATTCGGTTGGTTGAAACCTGATAAAACCAAAATCAAGCCAGCGCTTAGCTCCATAAGCGGTAATCCCTATTTCGGGCAGAAACACCAATCCTAGAAAAACAATACTCAGCAAATAAATATATTTGCTGTAATTTTTCCAAAAATTATAATTAATTTTAGAAAAAATCACCAAAAAAATTGTTCCCAGACCAGCCCAAAAAAGTTGCCTTTTTAAAAAATAAAACTTATCGGAAAAAGTCACCGCTCCTTGAACCAGTGAAACATCGCCGATCATTATCAGGCCGAAAACAACAAAAAAGACAATCAAACCTAATAAAAAATAATCACTATTTCCCTTAACTATTTGTTTTCTCATTTAAGATTCCAATAATATGATAAACGTTTTGCCGCCTCAAACCAGACCGGAGCGGCAGTATCTGCGCCCCATGGCGAACTTTTCGGCTCCCGCAACGATACAAGCATAACAAATTTCGGCTCCTCAGCTGGAAAATAACCCACAAAAGACCCAATTGTCTTCTCCTCATCATAATGTCCCTCAATTGGAATTTGGGCGGTTCCGGTCTTGCCGGCTGCTGAAATCCCGTTCTTATCAATCCACTCAGTTGCTCCCTGTTCAACCGCCAAAACCATCATATCCCTGATTGACTCACAAGTCTGTTCAGAAAAAACCCGCTCACCCTTAACCGCCGTCGGCTGATAAGACTTATCTCCGACCTGCCGAATCTCCTTAACCACTTGCGGGTCAACCAGATACCCGCCGTTAGCCAGAGCCGAAAAAGCTCGGACAAATTGTATCGGAGTAATCGATATTCCTTGTCCGAACCCGGCAGTAGCGACATCAATCGGGTACCATTTATTTGCTGTTCTTAGGGTAAAAGTAGCCTCCTCTTGTAAATCAATCCCGGTTTTTTGACCAAACCCCAACCTTTGCAGGTAATCCAAAACCTTTTCCTTCCCCAATAATCCGGCGACATAAGCCATCCCGACATTATCAGAATTCTTAATAACCTCTGTCATTGTGCTGTTGGGATGATATTGATCATTAAAAGTTCTAATCGTATCATCGCCGATAGTCAACCGGCCGTCACACACCGGGCAGACAGTCTCCGGTGCCACCAAATCTTCTTCCAAAGCGCTAGCCATAATTAAAGGTTTAAATATAGACCCCGGTTCAAATCCGCTGGCGACAATCGGGTTGGAGAAAACCGCCTCATTCCATTCGGCATAATCCTTCGGAGAATAATTAGGAAAACTTGCCATTGCTAAAACCCGGCCCGTATTCGGATCTAAAATAACAGCCCAGCCGGACTCCGCTTGATGTTTTTCAATCCCTTTTTTCAACTCATCCTCTAAAATATACTGCGCCGTCCGCTCAATATTAAGAATCAGATCATATCCCGGCTCCATAATATCCTGGATTTGCTGTCCTAAAAATATACTCTGTCCAAAAGGGTTTTTCTCGCCCATAATCAGTCCTCCCTTACCACTCAACTGCTGATGGTAAAATCCTTCCAAACCAAAATAACCCTGAGGCCGGTCATTTTTATTTCTCCCGACAAATCCCAGAACATGGGCCGACATGCTAGCTTCCGGATAATCGCGTTCATTTATCGCTTCAAAACCGACCCCGCTGATTTCCAGTTGTTCAATCTCCTTCTTTTGGTCGGGAGAAATATTTTTACTCAATACCAGCCACTTACGAGGGCCGGAAATAAGTTCCTCCAGCTCTTCGGGCGGCTTATCTAAAATCGGTCCTAAACTTTCAGCAATTTCATTGTTGGACAAATTAGTATTCGGGGTGTAGATATAAACAGAATATCCGGGTTCATTTAAAACCAGCGGGTGGTGGTTTGCGGTATAAATTTTCCCCCGGGGGGCGCTGATTTCCTTGACTTGCAGTCTTTGTCTTTGAGCCAGAGCAGCCAATTCATCACCGCGGACAATCTGCCAGTAAAACAATCGGCTGATAACAACTAAACAGCAAAAAGAGAAAAAACAAAAAAAAAGGTAAAGTCTTCGAGAAAACATTTTAGCTTAACGCATTGCGAAAATTGGCATATCAACCTTAACAATTTGTCCGCCAACGTTAACTAAGCCCATTTCCTCAGCCCGTTCGCTAATCCGTTTTAGAGAACCCAATTTTGCCGCTTCTCTTTCCAAAACCGCAGTTTCCCGATCCAGTTCATAATATCTAGTCTGTAAATCAGCATAATCCTTCTGCAGAGAAAGCAGCTTATAGTTGGTAAACAACACCATTCCGGCATTAATTAAAATTAAAATAATCCAAAATGGCAGATATTTTTTTAAATTCATAATTTCAAACACTAATTCTTTAAATAAACTCTCAACTGGGCACTTCGGCTTGATGGATTCTCTTGTTTCTCTTCTCTACTCGGGAAAATTAATTCATCCTCTCTTAATTTCCCTTCCTTGTCCTTATCTTTCCCAAAAAATTTGACAATTCTATCCTCGGTTGAATGGAAAGTAATCACCAGCAACTTTCCGTTCGGCCTCAAAATTTCCCAAGCGCCCTGCAACCCCTTTTTTAAATTGTCAAGTTCTTTATTAACCACCATCCGTAATCCCAAAAACACCTTAGTGGCCGGGTGAAACTTTGTCCTCTCTTTATTAGCGTCATAAACTTTTTCAACAATATCAGCTAAACGTTCAGCGCTCTTAATCCTTTTCTTCTTCCGGCCGCTGACCACCGCCTCAGCTATTTCCCCGGCAAACTTCTCCTGAACCAATTTCGTAAATAAATCATCTAATTCTTGTTTTGAATAACTATTAATAATATCTAAAGCTTTAATTTCCAGTTCCGGATTCAACCGCATATCCAAATCCCGGTCAGAAAAAGAAAACCCTCTTTCTGCTTGATGGTAATGCCATTGCGAAACGCCCAAATCAAATAACACCGCATCAACAGGACTAAAATTTTTTTCATTTGCCACTGATGCGATATCGGCAAAATTGGCGTTAGCTAATTGAAAAGAAGCCCCAGGGCAGCAATCATTAAGGCGCTTCTTAGTCAAAGCCAACACCTTTGGATCCCATTCCAAACTCAACACTTGCGCTCCTTGATCGATAAACGCTCTAGTATGACCGCCAAAACCTAAAGTGGCATCAATCACTTTCATGCCGGGATTTGGTTTGATCTCCTCCAAAACTTCATTTAAAAGTACAGGGACATGATCAGTTGCTTTGTTCATCGCTCAATCGTTCCGAAATATGGTCAATGTTTTTAGACAAATACTCTTGATAATTATCCCAGTTTTCCCTATCCCATATTTCTACATATTTACTTAAACCCAAAAACACCGCTTTCTTTTTAATCTCGCCGTAATCTCTTAAGTGAGGGGGAATAACGAATCGGCCCTGATTATCCAATTCGATCTCGGCCGCATTTCCCAACAAAAACCGGGCGGTATTTCTTGCCGGCCCGAAAACAAACGGTTTATCCTCAGTGCTTTCTATTAAAGTGCTCCATCTGTCCTCAGAAACGGCAATTAGACAACCCTCATATCCTCGAGTTAAAATTATTTTTTCCCCTAAAATTTCTCTAAAGCTTTTGGGAAAAGCAACTCGTCCTTTCCCCCCGACATTAACTTGGTATTGTCCTAAAAGTTTTTTTGTGTCACCATTATTCACCACTAATCACCACCTAACACCATAATGACACCGCTAAACATATTTGTCAAGAGGGAAATGGGCTTATAAGTTTATTGAATATCAAAAGCTTAAATACTCAACAAAGTAAAAGTAAAAGCACTTCGATGATTCGAATCATCGAAGTATTTATAATTAGAGGTTAGTGGATAGTAATAAGTAATATATAATTTGGTGGGGATGGATTAGTAGGTGTGGTTCTTGTAGGGACAACTCGCGAGTTGTCCCTAGAATGAGAAATTCCCGGGGCGAGTTTGCTGAGATTATTCTTGCCAGATAGCTTGGTAGCCTGTATTTTTTTGTTTAATATCAAAATCCTTTTCAATTGTCCAAGTTTGATTATCTTCGGTTATTAAACGGACGAGTAAAGTGCCTTTGCTGACGTTTTTATCAATTCTCCGGTGGCAGGTTCCGGTGGTACAGCTTTCGGTCCCAAAAAGCATTGTTTCACTAATCTCCCTGCTGGCCGGAATTTCCAATGGACCGCCGGCCACGCCGCGCTCAATTTCCTGGCCTTCGTTCTCAGCGGTATAAATAAGCTCATATTCAATTTCGCTGAACCGGTCGGAAATATTTGTCACGGTTAAAGTCGCTCCGCTTCGGTCGTTGTTAATAGCTAACTCGATAACCGGCTTTTCATCCTCTGCCAGTTGCAATTGGCTAACTGCCGGTGTCGGCAAATTTAGATTATCGGCCCCGGTGCTCTCGCCGCGCGCTCCCCAAATAAAAAGCCAGGATAATCCAATAATCAGAACAATAATAACTCCAATCCCGCCGAAAATCATAAATTTCTTATTATCTTTATTTTGGCTTTTGTTTTGCATGTTTCAGCCCTCTAATTTTTCCTGAAAATAGTGAATTAAATTATTAACCGCTATTCTTTCTTGTTCCATTGTATCACGGTCTCTGACCGTAACGGTATCATCCTTTATACTGTCAAAATCTATAGTAACACACCAGGGCGTGCCGATCTCATCCTGCCGGCGGTAGCGTTTGCCGATATTACCGCTGTCATCCCAGGCAACCATAAACTCTTGTTTTAACCGCTGATAAACCTTCTCGGCTTTTTCAACAAGCTCATCCTTATTAGCTAACAAAGGGAAAACCGCCGCTTTATAAGGCGCCAATTGTGGTTTAAGCGACAGCCAGGTGCGTTTATCATCCTCTTTTAAACTATCTAAAAGAACTACTAAGAAAGACCGGTCGACTCCTCCTGATGCTTCAATCACGTAAGGATAATATTTTGTTCCGTCCGGTTCAATATATCTAAGGTCCTCGCCGCTGTATTTGGAATGTTGTTTAAGATCATAATCTGATCGATCGTGCAGACCTTCTAATTCATCCCAGCCAAACGGATATTTATATTCAATATCCCAAGCATCGCGGGCATAAAAAATAAGTTCGTCTTTTGTATGTTGACGCCATCTAAGATTATTTTCGTTAATTCCCAACTCCTCAACAAACCAATTCCAGCGGACATCCTTCCATTGCTGGTAAGCCTCATCTGCCTGATCGGGATGAACAAAAAACTCAACATCCCATTGTTCAAACTCTCTCAATTTAAAAATAAATTTCCCCAAAGTAATTTCGTTTCTAAACGCCTTGCCAATTTGGCCGATTCCAAAAGGAATTTTGGGTGATAAAGAATCAACAATCGGTTTAAAGTTCAGATAAGTATTTTGACAAGACTCCCCTTTTAAGTAAGCTTTAGTTTTTTCACCGCTGACCGAACCCAAATAAGTCTCCATCATCAAATTAAACTGTTTTATTTCCGGAATCAGTTTTCCCTCACAAAAAGGACAATCCAGCGACCCGGTTTCAATAATCTCCCACTCTCCTTGTTTATTCTTTTTGGCCCGCCAGCCCTTGAGCTTATCCACCCTGACTCGCTTGTTGCACTTTTCACACTCAATTAAAGGATCGTCAAATCCCTCAACATGACCGCTGGCCTCCCAGACCTTAGGATGCAAAATTATTGATCCCTCAATTCCGTAAATATTATCTCTTTGCTGGACCATATCCTTCCACCAAACACTCTTTAAATTACGAATCAGCTCCGCCCCCATTGGGCCGTAATCATAAAACCCGGCCAACCCGCCGTAGATATCTGAACCCGGAAAAACAAACCCTCTCCGTTTGCAAAGTGAAGCCAGTTTTTTTAGTTTATCTTTCATCTTTAATTGTAATTAATGGTTAATTTTAAATTATCTAAACAAAGCTAAACTTTCAATTTTTGTTTCGGTAATTTCCTGAATTCTTTTTCGTAAAAACGGATGTGCCTGTTTCCAGTTTCCTTGTTCCCATAATTCTCTAGCACTATCCGGCAGTCCGTAACCCAGCCGATCCAAAAGCTGGCCTTCAAACCAAACCGTCTGCCCAAATTTTTTACGACTGATTGCTTCTCTGGTCTTTAAAAAATCAAAAAAAACCCTTTTATTTTCTTCCCCTTCCGGCAGTAAAACGCTTACCAACTCGCAAATAAAAATCAAACATCCCAGCTTATCACTATTTAGTCGTAAACTTTGGTCAAAATCAATAACCTCGGTTTCTGTTATTATAGCAAAAGTCTTTCCCTGATAAAGAACCGCCTTGACATAATTGCCCAATTCCAGATGCCCCAACCGTCTACTGCTGATTTTTCTTATCCCTTTAGCCAAAGTCCGCAGTTTGCCCTTATCCTTGGTGAACAAATCAATCATCATATCCTTTTCACCAAAATCTTTTCGGCCGACAACAACAGCTTCAACCTTAAAGCGTTTATTCATTACCAGGTAAGTTCTAAAGTGCGATCAGTCTTTAAATCAAATTCCTCAATCAAATTATCATTAACATAAATCTGATAATCAATCATCTTCTTCCCGGCTTGTTTTTGAATCAAAACCGGGTAAGGTTTTTGACCATCCCACTCTGTTTCGTATTCAACACTCACTCTGGTGCTTCCCATCGGATGCAGCGGGTAGCTATCGCCGTAAAACCCCTCAAACACCTTTTTATCCTGTTCTTCGTAAACATTTGGTTCAATCTCCGATCCGGTCATATTAATCAAAACCGCATTTTTCGGAACATAAAAACGAAACCAATTGCGATAAAGGCCGTTCAAACAAAGTTCCCCCGCTTCCAAATTACAGTTAGAGGCAGGAGCGGTATTTTTATATTCAACCATTACCTTATGGACCAATTTATTCCCAGCCGGCTCAATTTCATGTTTAATCTTTTGTTCAATAAACAAATTAGATTTAGCCCCGGCAAAATTAGTATCAACCAGATAAAAATAATCATCATCCGTTTGTCTAATTGTTCCGGCAATATTCAATTTCTCTGCGGCATTTTGCAGCTCGTCATCAGGAAAATAAACCAAAATATGCTTTTCCATCATATTTTCCCAAACCATATTTACCATATTGGCCAACTTTTCTTTAGGAGAACCCAAAGCATTACTGATAATCGAATGCATCATCGGGGCTAAAAACCCCTTACGATCAGTTCTGATAGTAGGAACCGGTTTTGTCGCATACACTTCCAATTGATAAACCACCTGCGGACAGCCCCAGCACCGGTCATCCGGCTCCGCCGAAAAGTTGCCCCAACCCGGAACGCCGACCTCTCCCAAAACCGCCAGAATATCAACCAGCACTTGAGTATCAATTGCAATCACCCCGTCAAAATCGACCGCCCCTGGTAAATCTTGATAATGCTCATTAAACTGCTGGACTGAAGTCGGGAAATCCGGAGACAAATTCATATCCCTCAAATGCCAGTAATAGACATTTTTATGGAACTCCTCAATCTCCCGCGGCGCCGGAATATTAGAGTTAAACAAAGCATCCAACGCATAAATATCGTCAGAAACCTTTGGGCTGATCTTTCCCTCATCTATTTCCAGAATACCGTATGCAGTCCAAAATCCTCCGGTTGGTCTCAGCTCAGCGTCATTTTGAAACAAAAACAAATATTCTCTTGGTTCTTCCTTGCCCAACAGCCAGCTTAAATTTTCAATTAACGGTCGGCCTTCTTTAACAAACTGCCTAACTTGAACCAAGCTGTTTTGACTAACGATAATTAAACTTCTCAACTGATAGCCTCTAAACTCGGACGGATAATCTTGAGGATCTATCTCTTGTAAATATTCATCAATAGTTTTAAGTTGTTCATCAATATCATCCAAATGCGGTTTAATCCCCTCGACGCTTTCCACTAGAAAGTTAATTTTCTCTTCAGCGGTTTTCCCTTGTTGTTCGATGTCTTCTTCTTCCGTTCCCCCCTCCAACCCCAGAAAATCCTGATACGGCTTAACTGCCTCAATCACGATATCGGCGCTGTTTATCCCGGTTTGAGCCGCCTTGATTGCATACTCGCCGTCCTGGTAATATTTGGACAAGTAAGGCAGCACTCCGGCTAATTTCAAACGTTGGTATTTATTCTCTAGCAGACCAATCTCCTCCTCCAACTCCTGAAGCTTATCCTCCATAATCTCAAGGTTCTTAGTGTTGACTGAAGCCCTTACCTCCTCAACCTTAGCTTGAACCCTAAGGCCCTGATCATAAACAGCCTTTCCGGGCAAAGCCAAGCCGAAAACAACAAATAAGATTAATAGTAGAAAAAAAACTCCCAGCCCGATAAAAACATGTTTTTTAGAAAGCTTTAAATAGCGCCGTCTCCGGTTATTACCACCCAAGGTGTCTTCATTAAGATCCATAAGTCTAATAATAGCGATTTCTTTTTTGCATAGCAAGCGTCTAGTTTAATTCGGTCGTCAAAATCAATCTCGTTCCGGCCCGAAACCTGCCAGAGGCCGGTCACTCCCGGCTTAACACTCAAAACCACATCAATCAACTCTTTAACATGGGGGAATTTTTTTGGTTGCGCCGCCAGCTCATCAGGATAATAAGCCCGGGGTCCGACCAAACTCATCTCGCCCTTAAGAACATTCAACAGCTGGGGAAATTCGTCCAAAGAATGTTTGCGGATAAACTTGCCGATTGGAGTAATCCGGGGATCTTCATCAATAGAAAGTTTATAATTATTCTTTTTGTATTTTATAAACAAATCAGCATATTCCGGCTTTTCTCTTAAAATGTTATGGGCATTCTCCACCATCGACCTAAACTTATAAAGTTTAAATTTTTCGCCGTCCTTTCCTACTCGGGAAGGAATATCAGCTAAAACCGGCCCGCCGTCGTGGAGTTTAATCAAAACACTGATAACTAAAAGAATAGGCAAAAAAATAACCCCTATAATAAGGGATAAAACAATATCTATCGTCCGTTTGACCATCTGATATATATATTCTTTCATTGATATTTATTATAACAACTTATTTTTTTCCTTTAATTCCAGCTGGTTAACCACTGCCTTTACTTTATCAGATTTATTTTTATTGCAAATAAGCAGAGCATCACCGCTGTCCACCACCACCAGATTTTCAACTCCAATAGAGGCGACAAACTTATCCTTCGGCACCCTAAAAAAGCAGTTCTTAGAATCAATCTGAACCGACTCTTTTGGGTATTGCGGTTTTTGCTGGAGTTTAAAGTAATTGCTCAATGACTCCCAAGTTCCAAAATCCGCCCATTGAAAAGGACACTCAAAAACGTAGCCCTGTTCCAGCACATATTTAGTAACCTCCTCAACCGGTCCTTTCGGCATCTTATGATACTCTTGTTTAATCACCTCATCCTCATTTTCAGTCCCGACCGCATTGGCAATCTCCATCAGCGGTCCGCTCCAATCCGGTTTATGTTTTTTAATCGCCTCCAGCATCAATTCCGGCGTCCAGGCGTAATGATTAGCGTGAGTAAAAACAGCCATGTTTTCCAGATACTTCTCTACTCCAACTTTAGAATCCCGCCCCAGCCATTTCTTCATTTCAAAGATCTTCAACTTGCCCTTTTTCACCGGTTTGGATTCAGCAATTAAATAATCCACTCCCATAATGGCGTATTCCGGTCTAATTCCGCCGGTAACCAGCCGTTGTTCTTGGTTAATCAAACTCTCTACCTGTTCAATTGTTTCCAGCCAGAGCGGCTCGGGTTGGCGGAGAACATCGGCTTGAACGGTAATAAACGGTTCATTAGGATCTTCAGCATAAAGTTTAGCCGCCATCAATCCGGTCGCCGGCCCGTGATTTCTCAACTCCGGCTCAACAAAAAAATTTCGGTCAGGCACATCAGGAGCTTGTTCCTTAGCCAGCTTTGCCTGTTCCTGGTTAGTCTGGATAAAAATATCCTCGGGGGAAAACATTTCCAATAAAGTTTTGTAATTCAGCTCAAACAAAGACTTGTCATCGAACAAAGGGAGAAAATGTTTCGGTGCTTTTTTACGGCTTAACGGCCACATTTTAGTGCCGATACCGCCGCACATGATTACTGGGCGCATGTTAATTCTTACTATACCATGAAAATATATTATTAAAAAAAGCCCCGTCAAATATCCCTTACGATCGTAGCGGATATTTGACGTTTAAATTTTTCCAAACTAAACCTCAGCGCGTTTTTTCGGCAAGTCTGAGGATGAAATTTCAGTTTTTTGAACTTCTTGACTGCTTTAATTAACGATTCTGGTTTTTGTTTCCTAAAAAACAAACCGGTTTTATTTTCAACAACCGTCTCCACCGCACCGCCCCTTTTAAAAGCAATAACCGGAGTCCCGCAGGCTTGGGCCTCTAACGCCGCCAGGCCGAAATCTTCCTCCTGCGGCATAATCAAAGCTTGGGCGTTTTGATAAAGGGATATTAACTTGTTTTCACTGACGTTGCCTAAAAACTCAATATTTTCATCGGCTAATTTTTTTAATGCCTGTTCTTGTCTACCGGTGCCGACAATTTTTAATTTAAATCCAAGTTGATTAAAGCTTTTAATCGCCAAGTCCGCCCTTTTATATTCAACTAATCTGGCGATGAATAAATAGTATTTTCCGCGATTAATAGCTGATTGTTTGTCGCTGACTTTAAACTTTTTAGTGTCTACACCCGGATAAATTACTTCTGCATCTCGCTGATAAAACTTTTTAATTCTTTTGGCAGTGTAATTGCTGATAGTAACCATTCTATCCGGCCGTTGAGCGTAGAAAAAGTCAAAATACCTCAGCTTGGACGACAGCAGGTATCGAAATCCGGAACTGAATCGTTGTTGCCAAATATATCTGGGCGGAGTCAAGCAATAACAAATGTGTCTGGTCTCCGGTTTAGTAACAATTGCCTTAGCCGGCCAGGAAGTTACACTTATAACCGTATCATAATTATCAAAATCAAACTGTTCAAAAGCCAACCCCATCAGCACTCCCCAAAAGCGGGCATATTTCAACCGGCCGGGAATTTTTTGAAGAAATGAAGTCTGAACCTTATTAAAACTTTTTGCCCAATCTGCTTCTTGTAGATTATAAACTGACGTAAATAAATCAGACTGCGGAAAAATTTCGGATAAAGTCTTTAAAACCCGTTCCGCTCCTCCCCGCTTATGGGTGGCCCAATCATAAACAACCGCCACTTTTTTATTAATCATTGGCCATTAATCATTAATCATTAATCATTAATCAATAACTCTCTCATATCCTTTAAAAGTTTTTTCAGCTGTCATTTGCCAGGAATATTTCTTTATTTGGGCCTGCCCTTTTTTTCTCAACCGGACTGCTAAATCTTCATTGTCAATAACCTGCCTGATTTTTTCAGCGATATCATCGGGTTTAGTCGGTTCAAAATAAATTGCCGCCCGGCCGTAAATTTCAGGCAGGCAGGATTCTTCAGAAGCTAAAACCGGGCAGTCGGCCGCCATTGCCTCCAAACCTGTCAAGCCGAACCCCTCCATCAAAGACGGTTGGACCAGTGCAACCGCATGTTGATAAATTGAAATCAGATCATTATCCGGAACAAACCCTAAAAACTTCACTCGGTTGCCAACCTTCAGTTTTTTAGATAACTGCTCCATCCGGCTGACAAAAACATCCCGACTGCAGACAACCGCTAGTTGCAGATCTGGGATCTGCTTAACTGCCAAAAGAAGATTATGAAGATTTTTATGGGGATAGACACTACCGGTATAGACAATAAACGGCCGGTTCAACTGGTATTTTTTGACCACCGCTTCTCCGGTTGTATTTTTAGTTTTTTTAATAAAACTGGAATCAACCGCTTCATAGGTAACCATAATTTTATCCTTATTAATTCCGAAATCTTGGGTTAATTTCTTCTGCCAAAAATTACTGGGGACAAAAATAAGCTGGCTGTGTTTAAGAGCAAACTTAACTTGAACATGGTAGCCGACATATTTAAGCCAATGCAGCCATTGAGCTTTAGTTGTAGACTCCTTTCCGTGGAAGTAGTGCTTGATCAAATCATGGATTGTAACCACAAACGGCGCCCTGGTCAACAATGGGGCGTTAAAATGCGGGAAATGCACCAAGTCCGGCTTAATTTTACTAATAAGTCTTGGGATTTCTAATTGTTCCCCAAAAGAATAGTGGTCGGACTTGGCCAGAACATAATTAACCGTTTGTCCCAAATCAGACTTAATCTCTTTTAATTCATCCTGGTTCACCAGCAACACTAATTCATAATCAACAATCAACGGTTTTAAATTGATTAAAAGATTTTTTATGTATCGGCCGATTCCGGCATGGGACAAACCGTACATTCTGGCGTCAAATACGATTTTATTCATTAAAAAGACAACCCAATTTTAATTTTTAACTTTCTAATTGATTCCAGCAATTTTATTGCAGACAAAATCAATTGGCTTAAAACAAACGGGTATTTATCAAGATAATGCTTGTGATAAAAAATCCGCATTGCCTCGGTTGAAGCTTGGGCCGCTTTCAGTTTAGTTTTTCTCTTTGCTTTTGTAATCGCTTGACTATTCTTTTTTACTCCGGACGACACACCGCGGTAGTGGGTGATTTCAACATCCGGCAAAAACCAAATTTGGTACCCGGCCTTTTTAATCCGGTAGCAGAAATCCAAATCCTCTCCGTACCAGAAATAATCCTCGTCCCACCAGTTTAATCTTTCCCCCAATTCTTTTCTAATCAGTAAAAACGCCCCGCTGCCGGAATCAATTTCATGCGGTTGATCTAATTTTAATTTATGGCCTAAAGTGTAGCCGGCAAATAATTCGGAATAAGGGAAAAGTCTTTCTAAACCAATAAAATAACAAAACGCCCGCCAGGGAGTCGGAAAGCCTCGGTGGCAGGCTTCATCCATCTTCCCGTTTGCCATCACCAGCCGTCCGGTCACTGCTCCGGCTTTGGAATGATTTTCAAGGAAATTTATTGTCTTTTTAAACACCCCGGAATAGACTACTGTATCCGGGTTAAGAAAAAGAACATAATCTGTCTCTTTTGAAATCTTTTTAAGCCCGACATTATTCCCCGCCGAAAAGCCGATATTCTCGTCATTAAAAATGACTCTAAATGATTGATTTTTCTTATTAACCATTGACCATTGACCATTGACTAATTTTTTTAGATATTCTCTACTTTCATCCGTGCTATTATTATCAACGATAATTATTTCTAAATTTGAATTTTCAACTGCAGAAATGCTCTGCAGGCATTTTTGTAGAAAAGGCCCGGAATTATAGTTTAAAATGACTAAACTCAACCTTGCCATTGCTTACTGGTCTCCTGGTAAATTTTTAATAACTCGTCGGCACTCTGGCGCCAGGAATATTTTTCCTTAACCAGCTGTTGGCCTTGTCTCCCGATAGCTTCCTGCCGTCTTTTATCTCTTAACAACTCAACGGTCTTATCAACTAAATCCTCAAAATTCTCGGCAATTATTGCGTGTTTATTATTTTCAGCTTCAATCCCTTCAATCCCTTTTTTAGTGGTTGCAATCGGCAGCCGGCAGGCCATTGCTTCCAAAAATTTTGTCCTGCTCCCGCCCCCGCTTCTCATTGGTGCCACCATCATTGAAGCCTTTTGGTAAGCCTCGGCTGGGTCATCTACCGGACCGACTTTAACATCCTCGGCATCCTTTGGTAAAAGCCCGGTTGATTCTATAAAATCTTTTGAATGCCGGCCGGCGATAACCAATTGCGCCTCCGGCACCCGTTCTTTAATTTTCGGCCAAACCTCTTTTAATAAATTAATCGCCCCTTCTTTATTCTGCATCCATTTAAAATTGGCCACCCCGAAAAACACCGTAGGTTTATCCGGATAATGTTTTTTTTCATTAATAATAAGATCTTCATTAACTCCATTTCTTACCACCTTAGTTGGCCGTTTACTAATTCTCTCCATTAATTTTTGATCATTTTCAGAAACAGCCACCAGCTGGTCGGCCTTTTGCCAGAATTTTTTTTCCCAATATTTAATTTTTGCCACATCCAGCCAAAGAAAAGGTTTAATCAAACTAAATTTATTCGGCAAAGTTTCCACATAATGCTGATAAACCGCAAATTCAATTGTTTGATCAACCAGCAGAATCGGAATCTTAGTCTTAGGAATATTAGGCATCAAATAGAAACACTCAACGTGAACCAAATCGTAATTGTCATCAGTCAACTCTTGTTTAATTTTGCGCTTAAGCTCGGAAGACAGGTAATTAACCACTAAAAACGGATAAGGGGTAAACCCGGCGGTGACAATCTTTTTAAACTGCCAAGTATTCCCCCTGGGGATAGTAACTACTTTTGAACACAATTCTTGTAAATGTTTCACCCCGGACTGATCCTGATCCGGCAGTTTAAAATTAAAAAGGGTAATATCGCAGGATTGGGACAAGCTTTTTATTAAAAAATAAGACCGGGTTTGGCCGCCGGACAGCGGCGGGTAAGGAATATAAGGAGTAACCATCAAAATTTTCATCTTTTTATTCTGTTTCGGCTTCATTATTACACTCGGTTAAATTAATAATAATCCAATTTTCAGTCTCTTCAATTACCTCGCACTCGTTTTTAAGCCGGATTGTTGTCCGGTCGTAATTAACCCCGACATAATACTCCGCTCCTCTTTCAATCAACTGGTCGACAGACCCGGTTAAAGCCGGCCAGCCGCTTCTTTTTGTTTGGTAAAGAAAAGCGGTATCGCCCTCGTAGGGGGCGATAACTTTTGTTCCTTTGGGTAAAAGCCGGTCGGCGCTCTCCCCGGCGGCGACTATTTCTGGATGATTAATCTTATAGAACTCCGATACCTGAAACCAGGCAAAGCCGAAAGCGAATAAACAGCAGACAATCAATAAAAGATAACTTAAATATTTATTAATATTGTTAGTCGGCTTAGTCAAGAAATAAGCTCCTTTGGCTAAAAATATTGCTGTCACCGGGACGGCAATTATTTGGTAATAATCGTGTTGAACATTGCCCCAGGCAAAAATAACAAAATAACCAAAAATCCCGGCCAATAAAAAATAAGACAGCCAATCAAATTTCTTGGTAACTTGACTAATTAAACCCAATCCAAATAAAATTAATCCCCAACCGCCCAAAATCAACTTACCCAAACGTTCAAAAAACAGCCACCGCCACCAGGCCGGCCTCAGCCGGATATTTCCTTGGTTCAAAAGCCATTGGTTTGCCGGAATCCCTTCAGGAAACTGCTGAATCGATAACCGCCAAGCAATAAGCGGGGAAACAATAAGCAGCCCGGAAACTGCCAGCCGGACTAAATTCTTTAAACTAACATGTTTAATAAAAGAAAAAACTAAAATCGGGAAAATTAAAAATATTGAATAAGGTTTGGTCAATAAAGCCAATCCCCCTAAAATTACACCTGGAAAAAATTTGTCATTAATAAAATAAAAAATGCCGGCCAAACTTAAAGCAATCATTAAATTATCCGGTAAAATTGTGCGGGAGTAAAAAATATTAAACGGCAGAAGCAGAAAAAACCCGGCGGCAAATACCCCGGTCAGCCAATTTAATTTTTGGTTAACAATTAAAAATAAAAAGTAGGCGGAAACCAAACTGGCAGCAATAGAAATTAATCGTCCGGCCGTTTCAAAACCGACTGTAATCGGAAAATAATTTAAAAATAAATAAGTCAAACCATGCAAAGCATTATAAAGCGGAAACTCCACCATTCGGTAGCCTTCAGGATTAGGCTGGCCGGACTGAATGCTTGATAAGTCATGATATTTCGGTCTAAATAAATCAAACCCGTCTTCAACAAAATATCTGGCCACACTAGCGGTATCCGCTTGCCGGAATGAATGCCAGTCAGCCAGCGGCGCGTTTAATTTATATAACCTGACTCCAAGTCCGGCAGCAAAAATCAAACCAAGTATGATTTTATTTGAATATTTTATTTTAAATTTTAAATTCATAATTAACTACTAATCACTAATTACTTATTGCTAATTACTTATTACTTATTACTATTTACTATTTACTAATTTATATCCTATTCCCATCAACAGCCAAAAAGAATAAGCAATTTTAGAAGCCTCAAAAACATCAATAA
>CAZDJQ010000010.1:25046-27148 GCA_964505765.1 uncultured Gammaproteobacteria bacterium
CCGTTTGCCAAAACTCCAATCATTATCCCCAAAAACCCGGCCGCCCAAATTCTCCTTTGTTTACTGTGAAACAGCGACTGCCAAAAATGGCTGGCTAAATGAAAAATCACCAGGAAAAACGCCGCCGTTCCAATTAAACCGATCTCTCCCAGCATCCTCAAATAACTGTTATCAGTTGCCAGACCCAGTGAAGAATAACCTAAACCGGTCAACGGATTTTTCAAAAACGCTTTTTTCGCCCGCGGCCACTCAATGTTAAAACGAATACTGGAAGACCGCTCCGCCGCCGCCGCCGCCTCTTCCGGCGTCGGCCAATCACTGGTTTTTAATTCCTTGTCTTCTTTTTCCTTGCTTGGTTTGGCAACATCCGGTTCTTCAACCAACTCTTCCTCTTCCGTTGGTTCACCCTCCTCGTCAATTTTCGTTTTTTCCGGTTGTTCAATCGGAATTTGTTTCTGCCGCAAAGCAATAAATTTAACCGGATTATTTTCGTCCCAAAAATCCTCGACTTTACTAATTTGCTGATCAATCCTGGCAACGCTTCGGAAATTTATTCCCAGCCGCTGATTAAGCTCCTGCGAGCTGAATCCAAACAAAAGACTAACAATCACTACCGGCCCGATCCAGAAATACTTCTTGGCCAGAAAAAGCACCGTGCTTATCCCGATTAAGTAGGCCACAAACGAAACTCGGGAAGCGGTTAAAACCAAAAGATAAAAAGCAAGCCCGGCCGGGATAAATAAAAGAAATTTCAACGCTCTCTTTTTTAAGCTAATTAAAATGCTTGGTATCAGCGTTAAAACCATCAACAGCCACACCGCCAAATCATAATGGCCGGCAAAAGAGGCGCTCACTCTAGTCCATTTATCCAAATAAAGTAAAGTTCCCTTTGAAAATTCCTGATTCATTGTTGAAATCACCGGCCAGCTGAAATATCTTTGTCCGATTGCATAAACAAAAACTCCGAGTAAAGTCAATAAAAGCGCTGATATCAAATCCTTCCAATCCTGGTAATTGTCCACGGCATCGTAGGCAATAAAAAAGACAATCATGTATTGGATCCGTCTGGCCCAATGCAGGATCATCAAGCTGGGATTAAGCAGATCCGTAATCAGCCAAGCCGACAAAGTCGAAACCAAACCCGCCGTCCAGAACAAAATAAACAACTGAAACACCCGGGACTTAAAAATCGGGAATCTGCGCAGTGCTTGACTGCCGGCCCAGATAATCACCGCTCCGGCCACCAAAAAATCGGAAAATCTAATTGCCACCCAAGTCTGGTCAATCAACCGCCAAGGAAACTTAGGATATAAAGGAACGGCAATCAACAAAATCACTGTCGCTAGAAACGGTCCTCTGGTTTTAAACCAGTTGAAAAGCTTGTCCATAAGTTTTCTTTAAATAACTATTATTAGTAATCATCCCCAAAAAATAAGCAGCTCCCGCCTTTAGTTTAAGCATCAGCCTGACCAAAGCCTTCTGCCAGCCGGGTTTATGTTTATCATAAAAATAAACTAAACCCTGGTAAATATGTAAAATCGGCCCGGTCTTCCCGCTGGCAGAACTGCCGCCCCCCAAGTGAATAATTTTAGCATTAGGGTAGAAAAAAACCTCTTTTCCCTGCTGTTTAGCCCGATAACACCACTCCACCTCTTCCATATACATAAAAATATTCTCATCCAAACCGCCGACCTGGTCAAAAACCGTTTTTTTAGCCATTATAAAAGCGCCGGTAACCCAATCCACCGCTTTAATCTCATTTGGACTAACCATTGACCAGCCCGCCTTGGTCTTTTTAAACAGCCGGTCCAAAAAAAGCATTTTAAACACGTAAGCCAAATTGGGAAAACTACCGACTGAAGGCTGAACCGTCCGATCCTTATTCAAAAGCTTACACCCGGCAATATCAACATTATTATTCAACTGCATAAACCTAAGAGTTTTAGAAACCGCCTGATTTAAAATTATGGTATCGGAATTAAGCAGCATCAGATACTCTCCTTGGGCCTGCGCAATCCCCTGGTTATTCCCCTTGGCAAAACCCAGATTTTTATCATTCAAAATTACTTCAAATGAGTAATTTTTCTTTTTACTATTGACTA
>CAZDJQ010000011.1:0-4369 GCA_964505765.1 uncultured Gammaproteobacteria bacterium
CCTGATAACATAGCCAGAACATTCGCCGGAGTTATCTCCTCAACCACGCCTGCCCCAGCAGTTTTACGCCCTAAAACTCTCCCAGAAGCCGATACGTTCTGTATCTTTGCATAAGTTATGCCGCTGTTTTTAACTCGTAAAACAGCAGCACTTATTTCAATGGTTGAATCGTCTGCACTCAACCATTTTAAAGCATCTTCTGAATCATCCCAAAATAAAATGCGGTCTGCTCCTGGGTCTGCCAAATCTCCAAAACCCAAAGCATCCGTGAATTCAAGAGCTGATTCATCATCGTTTGTTTTAAGAAATTGCCCTGCTGTGCCAGCCAATGTGCCGGGAGTCTCCAAAAGCCCAGTAAAAGAGGAAACCTTCCTTGTCGCTTTTATCCTGGCGGCTTTAATTTGCCGTGAAAGTCTAGCCCCCAAAATTTCTAATTCTTTATAAGTCGCTGGTCTTTGTCCTAACATTTTTTATTCTCTAATATGAAAGCTCATCTAATAAAGCCTCGCATCCCACTGTTCCTGTTGATATGCGTTTCGTAAGACTCAGGAACCTGAAAATATCAGCATCAAAAGCCCCGGTTGCAGAGTCAGCCCTTTCCCTTGTAATTAAAACCTTTTCAGTCGGCAAAACATCAAAGGCATACCCAGAAACCTCAAAAGACGCTTTCCTCTGCGGAACCTCAATAAGCACAATATATATATCTGCAAGGTTCTGTGCATCTGAGCCATTTTTAATGTATGTTTCTATGGGGAGTGATGATTTTCGTTTATAAAGATATTGTGCTATGTCAGATGTGGATTCTTTCCTCTTATATTCTATTGAAGTCGGATTAAGATTATAGAGAACCTGCACTTTATAATAAATACTTTTTGCATCCCTTAAGATACTGAATGATAAAAAATCTTCATCCTTCAAATGGGTTGTGCCGGAAAGAACCCCGGCCTCATAAAATGGAACAGCCCAAGTCCCATCAAGCTGCGGGAGAAATTTAAACAAAGCCCCGGCTTCAAGACGTTGTAAAATGGTTTGGAAGGATTCTTCTTTGTCAAGATAAGCACAAACAGGCTCTGGATGTTCTATATCCAAATCATCGAAAGAATCAGAATCCAGCAGACTTTCATCCCTTTCCATAACTGTAATCCAGAGATGCTTCAGCATTCCTGCATGTGTATTTATGAGGGCATCGAAATTATCTACATAGCCTTTTGCGTCAACTTTGACATCTGATTCATAAGTAAATTGATAATAATCATTTTCTAAAAGAATTATAGCTACATTGAATTCGGAAACATCTTTCCTTTCAGTAAATCCTCCGACCCTGGTATCCTGGTCGTTTTCCAGAATAGAAAGGCGAAAATAGTCTGTGGGAGCCCCGGTCTTTTTAACCCATACAACAATCTTTGTTACGTAGTAATCATCCGCCGGCATGAGAAAACTTTGTGCTATTTTTGACCTAGCTCCGGCATCCCTCAATGGATAATCAGTATCATAGTTTGATTTATTGTGTTCAACAATAAGTTCCTCATCACCGTCCAAAGTTTTTTTACCAAATATTTTAAAACACAAATCCTTGCCTGCATCCGCCACCCAATTATCCGCTCCATCTATTTCATAATACTGCCCGTCTGCATAACCAGCTCCGGAGTCTCCTGCTACCTCCACATAATCAGCTCCGTTTATAGCAAAGTCCCCCTGAAGTACCAGAATATAAGTCGTAGCTCCGCTTAAAAGAGGCATCCCATAAATTGTAAATTGAGCGTTGTCCAAATCTGTTTCATAATTTTCATCTTCTTCTAGGTTTATTCCATCTACCTCGATTGCATCTATTGCCTTTATTTTTCTGTATGCAAGCTTGTATTGCATAATGGTAGTGTCAATACAAGTTGGTTCTATGTTTTCTTTTTCACCATAAAATTCAGGGATAGGCCAGCCTTCTTTCGATGCGTCAAGATTCGGATAATTGGTTATCCAGAAATTATTCTTCGGAATCATTTCAGTAATCATTTTTCCCTCGGATCTAATATTTCAAAAATAACTTCTTCATCTGACCATTTTATGTTTCCAGTTACACCTACCCATAAAGTTGCGACCTCGCCTATACCATCACCCAAATTTACCACCTTGAGCTCGATGTTCTTCCACTCATAAGCATAATCTGAAAGCCTTGTGTCAAAATAACTATCGGCGTTTATTAAAGGTATTTCTCCAAATCCTAATTTTATTCCACCTTCGTAATAATCAGAAACAGCCTGCTCTATGTCCGGAAGATCTTCGCTTCTGAGATAAGGCAGATAATATTTGCTATTATAAATGACCGGCTCATCCTCATCCTGAATATTTGTGTAATATTCCCAATGATAAGCAACCAAAAAAGGCGATCCACTCGCCCCCGGCTCTCCGCTGTCACTTAAATGAACCCATAAATATTGGTTGTCATCATCATAATAAAATCCCATTCCACCTGATAGATTATCAAGTTCTAAAAGGGTTGCGCATTCTGTATAAGGCAGGCCATCTTCTTCAACTGCTGATGCGATCTCCTCATAATCAGTCCTCCAACAATTCGTATGAACTCCATGTTGTATCCAGGCTTCTGTGTCAATGCGTTTGCCGGGTTCAATCTCGAACAAAAAAACTTTTGTCCAATCGGCTTTTCGAACTGCATCTTCAAAGCTCATCTTGTTTCCTTTAAATATAATTCAAAATCTGCTCTTTTTTGGAGTTCTTTAAAAGTCAGGTTATTTGAAAATGTTACATAATAAGTATGCTTCCACCAATACCTATAATTTTGAGTTATAAAAAATGGGATTCCTTTCCCTAATTCATTATAAATATTCCAAATTTCTTCGGATTCTTCTTGTTTTAATCGATTGAAAACATAGAGAAAATTCCTTTTCTTCCATGCTTTTAAAGTGGTTTTCTTGCCTTCAAGAGATTTTCTATCTTGTGTATCTTCTTCGTAAATGGGATTTCTGTTTATATAATTTTGGCTGACCTCAAAATAATCACCTAAAAATATTCTCCCTATCTTAAAATAAGGACTGCAATAATGGACGTTATCTTTATTTCCTCTTGTGCTTATATTTCTTTCCCTTGTCAAGACGCCTCCAGCATCTTCAGCGTCCATAAATAATCTCCAATATCTATAATTCTGATATGACAGCCACCGGGTCATAATGATTGTTTTATTATCTGTTATCTCCAAAGCCTCATCCAGAGCAGGAGCCCCCCAGGCATCTGCGTCATTTGCCTGGATTCTTAAAGAAGTTCCGGGATTGAACCAGTGATTTTTTATTATAAAAGCTCTTATGTTCTTTGCTTCTCCTAAATCCACTTTAAGCCAGATGTCATCAAGTTCGCTTTCCGATGAAAACCAGCACCGGGAAAGCCAGTGATGCTGTGTATTAATCGCCGGATATTCAACCTGTTCACTGTTTGTTGTAATATCCGCTCCGTCCCATAAGTTATTCCAAAAAAATATAAGCCGTGATTCTTCTCTTTCTGTTGGGTCTATATCACTATCCCTTAAAGTCAACCACATTTGATGCCTGAAAACTCCTAAACAAAAAGGGATATATCTGATGTGTGCTCTATAAACCCCAGTACACCAGGGAACATATCGGACTAAAGGCTCGCCTCTAGGCAAATCATAAACAGCAGAGCGTATGAATGAGCCTCCGTTATAATAATCGTGTGTCATTATCCTATGGTCAATTTAAACCTTGCGATTTTAGCCTCTTGAGCCGCACCAGTTGGGTCAGCCCTCATCCAAAATCCCTTACTTTCATTTGCAGCAAAAGCCCCAAGATTAACAGATGTTCCCCATGCCCCCGGTGAGCCAGCCACATCCTCTGCTAATTCCAAAATATCTTCAGCGTCTGTCCTGTGGTCAGAAACAAAAGAAATAGTGACATCGTCTGTTTCGGCCTCAAGTGCCTTCAAATAATATTTTACTGGAGTTGATGTTCTGTCTTTAGGTATCGAGCCCAGAGAAGCCGGCTCATAAAGTTCGTCACCGTTTGAATCAAGGAAAATAAATCTTATTCTGGGTGTGTAGGCAATAGAATGTTGGGAGTCCAACCCATCTCCAGGAAAAGTGACATAAGCTTCCCAGGCTTCGTCAATCAAATCAAATCTATAGATTCCGTTATCATTGTCTGTTATCCAAAACAAATAACGGTCGCCATCCCAAACAAGAGTATTCCCTCCGTGATAATCCCCCAAATTAACTGGCATAGAGCCTATGTTTGACCAGGAATCGGCTGAAACATCATATTTGTCAAAATGTGAATCACTGCGTGTTAAATATATATATTCAGGAGTTCCGCTTTCAGAAACTTGAGCCCAACACATTCCTCTGGGGTTT
>CAZDJQ010000011.1:4469-26130 GCA_964505765.1 uncultured Gammaproteobacteria bacterium
CAAATGTTCTATTAGCAGTTACATATATTTTCCCCCCAAAATCCTGGGTCATCATGCCATACATAAAATAATCAATAATATGATGGTCTTGAGGTTCATCTGACAACTCAAGAGTATGGATATTAAGACGCTTAGCAAATCTATCTCCTGAAAGATGGTCAATAATTATCCAAATATAAAAACCGCCATCCCAAACACCCATGCTATAAGCAGAGTTATCATAAGCTGGGAGCTGCACCACATCAGACCAAACTCCGGTTGCTATGTTATAACGCTTCAAATAACGGTTTGCGTTGTCTTCAACCCAACACCACAAACTTTCATCTATTGCACTCATAATAGCTCCTCTACAGAAATTGTGAATCTAAAAATATCTCTAGTCCGGGGTGGAAAATTCCACGTGTCTTGGTTTTCAACATAAAAAACATACAAATAAAGGTCTGTTTCTTCAGGGTCTTCACAAATAAAATAATCCTTTGAAAGTCCGATCTCTTCCCAGATTTCCCAGAGGTCATCTATTTCTTCTTTTTTTACAGCATCAAAATCATAAACCCATGTCCTATATCTGCTTTTCTGATCGGATGATATTTGACCGCCTGTTGACCGTTTGACCGAAGACAAGTCATTAAAAGTTCTTGTTTTTGTCTTAAAATGATAAGCAAACTCAAAAAATCCTCCAAGATATATCCGCCCTATCTCTAAATAATTGTCAGCATTCATTATATCAGTCATAACGATCCGCCAAAATCGATAACTCTGTGCCGTTTCCCAGAACTTCACTATTTGATTTTCCGTCACCTCTAAAACTTCATCCAATGCAGGAGCCCCCCAGGCATCTGCGTCATTTGCCTGAATCCTCAATTCGTCCCCACTTTCGAGCATTGAAAAATTATGGTTTTTTATAACAAACGCCTTTATATCTTTAGCATCACCCAGGTCTGCTGTTATCGTTGCACCGGAAAGCGTGCCGGATTCTCCACTGCTTCTCCATGTCCTTGTATGCCAGCGGTGTTGTGTGTTCGTTGCCGGAAACTCTGAATTTTCAGAACTTGCGGAGAGAGTCGCATCGTCCCAGAGATTATCCCAAAGTATTCTGAAATTATTCATTTATAGTCTTCCTCCAACAACAGAACCCATCGGAAACGGAACATTGCCTTTTGTTATATCCTTTTTCAATTTATCAACTTTCTTTATGACAAAATCTATAACATATTTATCGTCTTTGGGTATGACCACAGGCTGAATATCTATATTTAAGTTCCCTGCCATGCTTTGTGCGGAATCAGCGTGCCTTATATCTACGATTTCATCTTTATGAGCCTTGAACTCCTGTTCTTGTCCAGTCACAAGCCATGTTCCTTCGCTTTGTGCAGAAATAGCTTGAGCCCCACCGCTAGATAACCCACCAGCAATATTATTCCCCATCTTATTTAATCCGCCGGCAATGTCAGAGCCAAATTCCCGGAGCCCTTTATCAAGTCCGAAAAAACCCTCATTTAATTTTCCGCCTAAATTATCTATGTTTCCTCCAAGAGCCGAAAATTCATTTCCTAATTTGCTGCCTAAATTATCTCCAGTTTCTCTCATGCCTTTTTCAAAAGTTCCTCCAAGAGCCGAAAGGTCATTCCCCATGCTATCTTTTAGGCCTTCTATCGGCTCTGAAGCAAACATATTGACATAGACTGTCCCTTCACTGGTCATCGCATTAATAAGCCCTTGCAATTTATTACCCTGATCCCAATTTGATTCTTTTATGTCGTGAAGCTTTGCGTTTACATTATCAAGTTTTTTCCCGTGTCCCCAGGCAATATCTTCAAGTAGAGTATTGGTATAACTCATATCTGCTTTGCCGGCAACTAACGTCCCAAGAAATGCCCCTATCCCAGCACCTAATCCTGTTATAACTCCTGAAATGGCCGAAGCTGCACCACCGGCTGCTGAAGCTGTTCCGCTTACAAGTCCAGTTAGCGATTTCCCCACAGAAGAAACAGTGCTTGTTGTGGATGAAAGCAAGTTACCTATAAAATCAGTGACCCATTTGGCAATCATCTGACCGACAATGTCAAAAAATTGAGTTTTTATTCCGTCCCATAATTGACCGACTCCGTCTTTAAAGCTGGTTGCCCCGCTCAACATATCTGAAAATGTAGTAGCCCATTTTGTCTTTAGCCCATCTGTCATCTGACCCCAGAGGGAGGTCATTTCTGTTGTGCTCTGCTCATATTCCCGTTTCAAATCCCCAAAGGAACCGGATGCGGATGCAGAGAAATTGCCTATATCTATGCTGGCATTATTTGAAAATTGATTTACATCATCACCGGCACTGGCCGCCGCTGTTCCCACAAGCCCCATTGAAGCTGCCACTGCACCTAAAACTGGAGGGGCAAGCCCCAATTCTTCTCTTAAATTGAGTATTTCTTCTTTAAGGCGTATCGTTTCGCTTTCAGGCAAGGCATCCGCATAAAGTTCAAGAGCCTGTTCCATCTTTGCAAGCTTGCTTTCTAAATCAACTTTTAAAACAAGCCCTAGTTCGTCTTTTAAGCTCTGGGTTTCAATAGTCGTTCCATAAAGTTCTTCTTTTAATCCTCTTATTTTATCTTCTAATTTTTGGATAGAGCCCGGAGTCGCTTCAGAAGAACTTTTCAACGCCTCAAGGGCCCTTTCGGATTCTTCAAGTTCAGCAGTCAACTCTGATTTTAATTTGATTCCCAATTCATCAACATCTATTCCAAAGGTTTTCGAGGCGCCGCTTAAATTTTCATATTCTTCAGCCTGTTTTTGTAGTTTTAAAGTGAAGTCATCAAAAAGCTTTATTCCTTTAGTCAATATCGGGTTTCTTTTGGATTCGATAATTTCGCCTTCTGCAACCTTTTTGTTATAGGCAGCTTGAGCAAGAGCTAAATCATCAATACCTAAAAATATTTTTCTATATGTAGTATTGAGGCTATCCCATGTTTTCTTTAATCCGGAAATTTTTTTGTCCTGTAAATCTGCTTCTTTCTGGATCAGATCGGAATAAGACTTAAAAGTCTTTGTTGCCGTGATCGTCCTTTCAGCAATAAGTGCTAGTCCGGCAACAACCAAACCAACTGGCCCGGTTAGCCCAACCAATGCGGTTTTCAGCATCCCCATTCCAGCAACAAGCTTTGGCAAGATCATAAGCATAGGCCCCAGGACGACCATGAGTGATCCTAAAGCTCCGACCACCTTTGTGACAATTCCCATAAGAGCCTGGTTCTCTTTTCCCCATTTCTGTATGTTTTCAATGGTAGTCGATATTTTCTCAACAAATTTGGTGATAATGGGAACTATATGATCAGCAATCATTATAGTGAGTCCGGATATTGATTCTTTCAAGGTCACCTGTGCATCAGCAAGTTTGGCCGCTTTATTTGCGGCTTCTTGGTCAAAAACAATCCCCATATCATGAGCTTTCTGCTTTAAGGCTTCGAGTCCTTCAGCCCCTTCAGCAAACAGAGGCAAGAGTTGGGTTCCGGCTCTGCCAAATATATCCTGTGCTGTGGCTGCCCGGAGGGTCGGATCCTCTAAATCTGCGATTGCCATTGCGATTGTGTCAAATTGAACTTCAGGCGAAAGCCCCTGAAGCTCCTCATACTCAACACCTATTCTCTCAAATGCTCTTTGGTAAGTTGCCATGCCTTCAGAAGCGTCTGTTATGGTCTTTGCCATACGCTTCACGCCTTTTTCAAGTGAGCCTAAATCTGCTCCTGCGATCTGAGCTGCGTATCGGAGTTCTGATAAAGCTTCAGTTGAAAAGCCTGTCCGGAGTGCCATCTTGTGAACTTCATCGCCGGCTTTCACATAATTCCGAACCATAAGCCCCAGAGTTCCGACAATAGCAGTCCCGGCCATTGTCATCGTTCTTCCCATGCTTTTAAACTTCTGTCCTGTTCTCTCGGACATTCCGCCCAGTTTCTTTTCGTCTTTTCCTACGCTTTTGACTCCTTTATCCCAGCCAGACTTGTCCATCATCAACTTGCCAATTACAGCTCCAGCCATAAATCCGCCACCAGCAGCCATTATTTATCCTCCTCGATTTTGTCTTTCTCTTTTTTGTCCCTTATTTCCTTAAGCCTCTTTTTGGCCATCTGTTCGATTTCTTCGATTTCTTCTTCATTTTCTATACTGTAAATGGAATTTTTCGTACTGTCTAATATCCTTTTCACTTCTTCTTTTTTCTGGTATGGCAACAAGTTTGCTGTGTAATTTTCGAACCGTCTATTTAAAGACATCACTTGAGCTTCCTTTAGCCAGAAATTCACATCTCTTATATCCATTTCCAAAAAATCTTCATACTTAAAAAGGCCAGGGAACTCTCTGGCTATTACTGCGATTTCTTTTCCTCTGGCCTTTGCAAGTTTTTTTCTTCTCTGGTCGGCTTAAATAGATTTGTGATAACAAAATTTGTGATTTCAATAAGTTCGTTGAGGCTCAATTCACTCAATATCTTGTGCTTTCCGATAAAAAGCTCAAGCCTCTTATAGGCTGATTCCAGATCTCCTTCAGCAACCGCTTTGTCATATTCTCCAATTTTCTTGAGCAGCGGCCTTGTTATCTTTTTAACCTTATAAACTTTTCCGTCAATTTCAACTTCAATCGGGTCATAAAGTGATTTTTTGGTGTCGATTTTTAATCGTGGCATATTTCACACTCCTTTTAAAAACCGAATTCAGACGATCCTGCTGCCATCCCAAGAGTTCCGAAGTCGCCTTCCCATCCGCTTTCCTGTGAAACAAATATCATGAAGTTAATCGGGAATATTCTTTGTGTGCTTCTGTCCCAGGTCAATTCCCATCCGGGAATCGGGAAAGCATGATAGACATGCGTCCATTCAGCCGGGTCAGTTGAAACAGCACCGTCACAGATCGGTTTGATAACAAGCTGTTTTGCGTTTTCGTACATCTCGCATCCAAGCTGATTCCGGAGTCTTAAAACATCTCCGCTTTCATATTGTGCGTTCAAAACCTCTGTTAACTGCTCGTAAGTGGATCGAGTCATGCTCAATTCCAGGTTAGCAGCGGTTCCTGCCATAATAGCATCAACCGCAGCCTGTCCATATCTTTCTTCTTCGATATTCTCAACCGCAGTTTCGCCTTTAAAAGTTGTAGCTCCAAGAAAGGGACCTAAATTGATAGCTCCGCTTTCACCGTAGTTCCATACGATTTCGCATGGCCCCATGTCTTTAATTGGTAAACTAGGCATTTTTGCCTCCTAAATAATTTATTTTCAAGGGCTGCATGAGCCCTCCTCACATCTAAATATATAATTTGTGCTGAATTCAAAATAACCATTTTTGTCCTGTCCTATATAGGCAGGAGTCGATATTGCTTCAATAGTCATGGCCAAGAAATCTTCACCGCTTCCTTCTACTCTTGGCATATTCCAACCGCTTTCGCCGTGCATCGCTTCATAAACAGTCCAGGAATCATCCCTTGCCTGAAGATATGCTTCAGCTCTGCATATAACCTGTATATTGAAATTTGCCATATCCGGACAATCAAAATTCGGTTCTCCTCCGCCCGGCTCTGAAACCAAAATACAGCGGATAGGTGAATCTTGAGTTCTGAATCCGACCTGCAAAGTGTCACCTTTTGCAAACCCGGTTCTGTCCTCAATAAGATTGCAAATCTCTCTGAACATACTCATTTAAGCACCCTGTTTATATGCTTGGCAGCTATCTCCATATATTTATTTTTAAGTGTGACCATTTTTGACTCAAGATATTTTCTACCGCTTCCGGGTAGTGTCCAGGCGATCCTGGAATCTTCATCAGGAGAAAGCTCGTGCCATCGGGCTGCATATTCAATATCAAAGCCTGCAATAAGCTCGATCCCGTCTTTTGTGATCTCTGCCTTATTGACTTTGGCTGAAGCTTTTAAGTCCCCTATATCGACCGGAACTTTAGGGGCGATCTTTATGGCGTCCCTCAATAATTCATTGCCGCCCTTAAAAAGCCCTTCAGCAGCCTGCTTTGGTACGACTTTTGTTGTCACTTTTTTAAACCCTTTTTCAAAGTCGCTGAAGTCTATTGTCATGCCCATTTTATCACCTATGCTAAATATATCTCATAATGTGGATTTGAAAACGCTTTCGGCTGATGTATATTAATTATTGATTTATTGATTTCGTTTCCGTTTATGCTTTTCACTCTATCCTCATGGCTCAAAGCCTTTGCAAGCAATAAATCAAGATCTTTTTTTCTTATATAAAGTTTTATGGTTGATGTCACTTCTTCACCTTTTATGTTCCTCACAAGATTTGTTTTCCATTCAGCATAACCTTTAATCTCGATCTCCGTTGCTTCAACCGGATTATTCCATTCATCATAACCGCCGCTTTGCATGATTATAATATCATCAACTGAGTAAGCTCTTAACATTATTGTTGCTCCTTTTCCCATTGCTCATATTCGCTCTTAACTGATTCAGTTTCATATTTTTTCCTTGTAGATATTGCTTCTTCAGAGGTCGGAAGCATTGAATGTTGACAGTTTGGGTGAAAAGGTGGTTCTTCATCTAGATATTCGATATTATAATCCAATTCAGGCATGTCATAAGACTGCCCTGATAATGAAAAAACTTTCCCTTCATAGTCAAGGCAAACCTCTGTGTCTGTTCCATGATCTGATATTTCAACCAAGTCATTTGCGTATTCATCACAGACGTTCTCGATCCCATCTGATTGAGCCCTCCGGAGTTCCGTCCTAGCAATAGTCATGCTGTGTTTTTTAATATCATAATACCTTCCGTTTACTTCAACAAAATTGCCATCTCCGACTCTTTTTTTAAGAAACTCCTGAACTCGTTTGGCTATTCGTCCCCGTGATGCTTCTTCCTCAACCATCGTTTCTACTTGACTTAAAAGAACAGCCGTATCCTCATCTGAAAGCCCTCCGAACTCTTTAATGTCAATAAATTTCCTTGTTGCTTGCCTTAAAATGTGAAAATATTGTCTTGACATATCTTGTGCTGAAAATATAGCTTTCCTGAAATAACCGTCCATTTCATTCATCCGTTTCTGGAGTGCCGCCTCTGTGTTCGTTTTTGAATAGGTGGGATCCTTTTTCTGTCCATATTGCTCCATAACACGGATCCCAATATTTCTGGCTCTATAAAAAGTGTCTTTAATGTGTTTTTCCATCCATCGTTTTGCATCTGAATAAAAGGATTCGAGGGTTTTATCGAATTTCTTCATAGCTCTGATCTCACGTGCTTTTGAATAATCCTCCGGAGTTATATCCATTAAAATTTTAATTAGACTTTTCCTGTATTTCGTAAGCACCGGTGACAGTTCATTCAGTGCTTTTCTGTCCGGTAAAAGCCCAAAGTTTAACATTAATAATCCTCATCTCTTGTCAAATCTAGAAAATAAGCACCTTTATTTGTTTTCCATTTATCCAGGAGCTTAAAGACAATAGCAGGAAACGGTAAGTCATCCAGTTTCTTTTCTGAATAATCCTCTTTGACAATCCCTGCCTTTTTGACTCCTTGAGCCTGAAGCCCTTTTCGGCTGTCCTCATCTACCAAATGACAACACATATAATATGCGGTTTCAAGCTGTGCCATTTGCAAACGCTTCAAATCAGCGGCATCATCCACCTCTAAAAGCTCCGGCAGATCCCAATTTCCGGAATAATAAAGTCGATTATAGGCTTGCGTCAATACAGCGGTTTGTTTTGCGTCTCCGCTTTCCTGATAATCAGTCCAACAGGTTGAATCCAGCCTTTCTTCCATAAAATAATCATTTGCATCCGATAAGTCGTTTAAATATCCTATTGCCATTTTATGCCTCCTGTTAATTGCACTGCTTGCATATATTTAATTTCATTGAAAGTCTTTTTTGCATCGTTTTTTTATTTTTAATCAATATTCCTTTTATTGTTCTTTCTTTCATAATGTTTCCTATGATATTTTGAAATAACATATCGTGGCAGCACACCGAAACATCACCTCGATAATTGATTACAATATTTTTTGGGTATGGACACCGCTTCCTTTCCACTGAAAATCTGCGTGAATATTTATTTGACGGCATCCAGCCTTCATCTTCCTTCGGCGGCTCAATGAAGTATCCGGGACGCTTAAAATTCCAATTAGTTAAGCCAAATTCATTCAATCCTGATTTGATTTTATTCAATTCCCGCTCATTCCATCTCGTGACAATCGTTCTGATTTTCCATTTAATGTTTTCATGTTTTCCGGACTTTACCATCTCACCGAATCGCTTTAAATTTTCTTTTTGTTTTTCTAAATCAATAGAGCAAATATGATTTGCCGACTCTTGATTCCACGCCGGGACTTCAATCAGCCATTCCATTCCTTTTTTCTTGCCGATAAATGCTTCCTGACTCTCCTCAATTTTTTTCCAATCAATAGGCACAGCCCCCTTAGTCGCAACATACGTTTTCATATCAAGCCGCCCGCATTCTTTTAGGAAATAATAAAAATAAGGATGAAGCATTGGCTCACCGATCAAATATAAATACACCCGCCTGAACCTTTCCTTTTTTATGATACTTAAAATCACATCAAAAACATCCTTCTCCATATCTTCTGGCTTGAGAAGTTTTTCTTTTTGTGGAAAGCAGTAGGCACAATTATGGAAGCATTTTGTTGTTATGTCTAACATAACACCATCCGGATATAATTTTTTATTATCCATCCATCACCTTCCATGCTAAAATATTGCTTCCACGTTTATTTATTTTTATTTTAGTTGTTCTTGTTTTATAACCCAATTTCCTAAAAAACAGCAGATATAAACATGACTTGTGTTCTTCGTGGGTATTCCCATATTCAGCCCCTTGAGGATATTTTCCCCACGGACACCCGGTGAATATTATATGATCTGTCAAGCCCTCAAGCTGAAGCAGAGTTGATTTTATGTGGTGTTTCTCTACGTGTTCCGGGCCGTGCCACCAACAGACAACATCATAAGTCTTATCTGTTATTATTTCCTCGATCTCTTTTACATCGCCCTCATAGATTTTATTGAATATTTTCTCTTTCTTATTCAGCTCTTTTAAACCCTTCACATTTGCCGGGAATATCTCCAGGACATCGATCTTATATCCGGCTTTATAAAACAAATCCAGAAGTTCTATCCGGTGGGGATTGGCTCCAATATAAAGCAATGTTTTATAATCTAATATTTTCGGTATTTTTAACACAGCTCTCTTTCGTGCCTTTGCTCGTCTTTTCCAACTATCGAATATATTCATTTCACCATCTCCGGTTTGATCCCAAAGTCTTTTAAAATCCAGCGCATCTTGCCTTTGTCGGCAATAAAGTTCTTTCGCCGCTTCTTTTCCCTCTCGGTATACCCTCGAACAGAAGATTTATAATTCAGCCTTGTCCAAGTCACGTTGTCATTGTGCCGGATAATGCAGACCTTACGTGCCGGGCCTTCACGTTTTCCAGTTTTATAATCTGAAAATTGATGCTTGCTTAATTTACCCCAATCCTTATAAATTGTTTTTGGAAGTGTGTGAGATGTAAATGGAGATCGTAAAATTGTTATATGTGACATGAATTTATTGACAATATCCCATTGCCAAAACTGCCTGAATGTGTACGATTCCCGCTTGTTGGTTTTTAGAACATTATCCCGGACAATATCCATAGCATCAAACCGGAACATATCATCTGAGTCAATCCGGGTTATATTCACATAATCGGTATTGATCTTATTTTTATATAAGCTTTTTCCGCAGTCATATATTATATTGAGCTTATTATCGGGATCATTAAAAGGATAATTATTTGTTATTTTTTTAAACCTGGGATTACAAAATAGGAATATCTGAAAATCTTTAAAGCTCTGGTTGTATAGGCTTGGCAGCGTGAAACTGTTGAATAACTGGAGTCTTGTTTTTGTCCATTGTGGTGATCGCACCTTCTTTGTAAACGGTTTTCTCGATACACCCAAAATGGTATTCTCCACATTCAGCCAGCAATGAATAATATATGTTATGTCGTTCATTTCCAGTGCCTCAATTCGGGTGTTATGAATTCATTTATTTTATTCCAAGTTTTATTATCCGGCTCTTTTAATCCAGTAAACCTGCATATATTTAATACGGTTTCCTTTTTCTTCGGGCCAAAAAATTCGTTATAATCACATTCACATATTTTGTGTTCCGGAAAAAAGGCTAAATGTTTTTTTATTTCTCTATTATATCGATCTGACAGGCTTCTTCCTTTTGCCAGATTGAATCCATTACGTTTTTTTAGTGATTTTGCGACAGCCTCTTTGCTTCGCTTAATATATATTATCTTTATTTTTTCAGCCGGTATTAATTGCCTCCAGAGGTTGAAAGTGAAAGCTGTCCGAGGATCCTTGAGGACTGCTGTTTTATCGGGTATATTCAGCAGGAACCTTTTCATCTCTTTTTTGTGTCCTCTGAAATTTACTATTTTAGGCGGTGAATTCCAAGTTCCTTTATTCGACCTCAATATCCTATCATTCAGGTTTATAAATCTCTTGTTTTCAAAATGTCCTTTTGGGTTATCTTTAGCCCCCATCAATAGAGGTTTTCCCAGCCAGGCTCCACACAGCTTCAAAATCCCGGCCACCATAGATGTTCCGCTTCTGTGCATCCCCAAGACAAATATAATCATCATTTCCAACCCATTTCCCTCTTCGTGAATTGATACAATATCTCATTATAAGGCTTATAAAATCCCTTGAGCCATCTTCTTATTTCTTTCGGAATCGCCTGCTTTTCTTTAATCGGCTTGCTTTGCTTTGTGTTTACCGGGTCATAATATATGCTTTTTATATGGACTCCGTCTTTCAGCCCAAGCCACTGATAGGTTTCTTTTATTATAAGCTCCGGGTTTCCATAAAAATCTTCAGATCGGATTATTTTAAATCGATCCCTTCTGAAATATTTAGACCATCTTAAAAGCTGTTCTATATAAATACCCTTTTTTAAAACCTCATGTTCCGGATTCTTTAGGATTTCGATGCTCCAATTATTCCTGGCTTTCCAATTTATAAAATGTGACCATGCCCTGTTTATAGGATTCCGAAGCATTATGATGAATTTACAATCAGGCAGAGTTTTGCTTATCCGTTCCGGGCTTTTTTTGTGATAAAGATAATTTGGAGTCGATTCAAAGTTATATTTATTTCCTTTGAAAAGGTCAAAATACCATTCCGCCCCACGTTCAAACTTTCTATCGAAGAAATGGACTTCTTTTTTGTTTCCGCCCACATTCGGGCCGGATAATTCCGGATGCTCTTCAAGGCTTCGATGCAGTGAAGAAGTTCCGCTTCGTGAAGCTCCGATAATTAAAAAATCAGGTTTATTCATTATCGTTTCCTTTTATATCCGATCTCATAGCCGCATTTAAGACATCTTACACACTTAAACCAGCCTTTTCGTTTAAGCTTACAACAACAGATTTTCTCGTACATTTTCACTCCACATTTAGGGCAGAGCTTTTCTGTAATAATAAGCCCACTAACTTTTTTCTCCATCTCATTTTACCAATTCAACCTCTTAGAGTTTGGCCAATATCTTTCAGTTTTCCCTTTTTTCTTAAACCAAATACGCCTGTCCGAGTTCAGCGTTTTCTGTGCCTTCTTATGGCAATCATCACGCTTCCGAATGTGTGTCACTCTGGCATCCTTAACAAATGCAAATCTATTTTCACTTTCAGCATATCTCCAATGCTCGGAGTCCACACAGAAATGGATATATTTAGGGTAAAAAATCTGCCTTTCCGGGAATCTATCAGCCCACTTTGTTCCGATCATAACAAAAGCCCCCGGACAGAAATGCCGCATATTCTTTTGGTTAAATCCAACAGCTCCATCACCATCCGGAAAATAATGATCCAATACTTTTTTAGCCTTCTTTATCGCATCTCTTTCAAAAAGCAAATCATCTGAAATGGCTATATAATAATCAGCCTCAAAATATTTTATAGCCCAATTAATAGAGCCACCCCAGCCTTTCCGCTTCTCATTGAGATAAACTTTGATGCTCCTGTTCCCTTTAAAGTGATTTTTTATGTTTTTATAATAAGGCTCACACTGCTTTCCGTCTATAACAATATAGATTATCATATCAACACTGCTTTCTTCCAATGATCTCACAGTCCTAATCAACGTGCTGAATCTGCTTATAGTCGGAATTATAGCTGCGATCATTTTAACTCCTTATCCATTATTCTTATAAAATGAACAGCGTGTGCCTCTGGAGTCAAATATTTATCAAAATATTCCCTTCCTTTTTCTGCGATCATTTCTCTTTCATCATCGTTTTTTATAAAGTATTCAGCTTTTCTCAAAAAGTCAGAACCGTCCTTTTTGAATGTCCCCATACAGCTTTTTGCATCTCCGGGAAGGATTAAATTAGGTTCTACTGAAAGCACAAAACAGCCCATAGCCCATAACTCGACATGGCGGAATGAGCAATAAGGCAAAGCCCTGCCTCCAGGCAAAGCCAAGTTGACTTTCGATTTACACTGATGCTCCAGGTGTTTCGGATATGTGAGTCTTCGCATAAAAAGCCCTTTCGGTACTTTCGTATGATGTTTAAAAGGCTGAAGCCCGGCGTAAACCCTCCATCGTTTTTGGCTTTTAACCTGCTTCACGCATCTCATCCTTAAGCCATTGTCATCGTGCCAGCCACAGAAAAAGAAATCGTGCTTATATTCTTTTTTATCTTTAAGCCCCCTGTAATAATCCAGGTTATCAATTATTTCTAGTGAGCTGGTTGAGTTCGGAGCAGGATAAACTTTATGAAACCGCTTTCTATCTTTCCTGTGAAGATGAATTTTGAAATATACTCGATTTTCCCCCATCACAGATTGAAAGAACATTCGGGGTATTGTGTTTATATCAAAAAGAGCCAGCCCCCTTTTATCACTGAATATGAATTCAATCGGGTAAACATAAGGACCTCTTGGGTTTTTTCTTATAGGTAATTTTTTAAGCCATTTCTTCGATTTTTCAATAGGGATCCCAAGATCCTCAAATCCACGTTTTAAATACAAAGTCTTTGGCCTCTCTTTAGCATCCGGCCAGATTATCAATTTCGGCAATTCATACATGCTTCACCCTATTTCTATATTTTCGGCTGCATTGGTAATGTGTTATAACCGGATCTATTTTCTTTATTTTTTCGTCATCGAATACGGCACAATAAGCAAACGGCAGTCTCTCAACTTTCATCATATGCTTATATTTATCGAACACACGCTGAAGGTTCCGCTGGCCCCATATCGTAGGATTTTTCCGGTTAAACCGCATCCACCGGCTCAGCAGTTCTTTTGTAAGGCTGTGGTTTTTAAGATACATTGTCCCGGTCAGCAATTCATCTTTGCCGTATTTCCAATTACGGAAATGGCAGGCAAAGTCAACATCACACTCCTCCAGCTTATTAAACAATTCCGGGTATTCGTTAAATACAGCATCGCAATCAACCCAGACGATGTTTTTATCCGGATATTGATTCATCATGTTCAGTAAAAAAGCGGGCTTCTTGTGATGGTTTTTATACCAGCAGTGGAAATTAGGATATTCCGATATAATATGCGGGACATTAAATTTCCGGCATGATTTAATCAGCTTCCCGGCCTCCATTGCATACGGCGTCCCGGCTGTAAAGAAGCTTGCAACTATCCAGTTTTCATCTGCCATTATTATCATCCATTGTTTTGATTGCTTGGTGAAGAAGTCCGGAAAAACTGGTGACAAATCTTTCATTGTCCCTTAATTCGTCCTCCCCTATTTCATGAAGAATAAAATGGACAAGCTCATGAAAAAAGGTCTGCTCCACGCTTTCTTTTGGTATCGGTGTAGTCTCTGAAGGAGTTTGAATCCGGATAATATTCCTTCTATAAACAGCCGCCCCTATAGCATCTTCCTCGTTTTTCAAATCATCTACAAATTCAACTTTTATTTTCTTGCCAGCCAGCTTGAACTCTTTGGGTATTTTCATTATTTAATATCTCCTTTATATCTCTTTTCGGGAAAGTATTCACTGCTGATATAGGTGAACAATTATAAACCCGGATCCCTGCCTTTTTTATCTCCTGCCCCAATGCTTGAAAATGGCTTATAAACGATTTGGCAGTCTTTGAAGTCTGGGGCCTATATGGATAGCCTTCATGATAATGGCTTTTCGCTTTGTGTTTCCCATCGATCCCCAAAAGGTATATCGGATTGCATCCCATAATACAGGCAAATGCTAAAGCTCCAACTCCGGAATTATTCCCGGTGTAAATCCCATCTTCAAATTTCTTGCTTAATCCCATCCGTTTTGTCCTGTCTATAATGTGAACATTTTTGATCATAGTCGGCCGTGATGCTATGAATATCTTATGTCCCTTAAATTCCCTGTAGGCTTTCCTGTATTTCTCACCCAAAGGCGGCTTTGCCAGTTTCCCGGAATCAGCCCATCTGAAAAAACTCGTATCCATCCCAATAAGAACATCAGCAAACGGAACATCGTAAAAGGATTTATTCACTGCAATGATCCTGCCTTTATCTTTGAGTTTCGAAAAATCAAATCCATTTAAGCTGGGGCCTCCTCCGACAATAAAACATCTTTCGTCTTTCCATTCATTTTCTTTTAGCACCTTGCCGATCATGTTTCGTTCCCTCTGTTTTATCCGCCTCCGGAGATGTGGGGCTAAATCTTGCGTGGTTATCCTTGCCATTTTCTTTTAATGGCGGCTAAGGGCGGCAGTGGACTTTAACCGTGCCGCCCCCAGGGGTCTTTTTCCGCCATTTATTTAAAAAGAAGAGAAGCAATTATCCTTTAAGCCCGCTTATCTGTGTTGCATCAATGCACTTCACTTGGTCAAGGTCTCCAACAGCTCCACCAAAGGCCATCCATCCGGCCGCAGCTTCACTCAACGACAACATATCGAATGAGGAAAAGGTAGTCAGATTCATTCTGTACCCAGCTTTGATTTTCAGTTTAGGAAGGAAAACTCCGATGTGGTTGTGGTTTGACAGCATCATTGTGTAAACAGGGTCAAAATTGAAGTTCACTCTCTTGGTAGCTCCTGTAAACTGCTGAATCCTATTGTCAAGGGCATGCTTCACAACACTCATGAGTTGCAGCGGTACAAGAAGTTTAAACACGATTCCGGTATTAACTCCATAGCCCTTGTCTTTCACAGCTTCCAGGATTTCAACAGCAGCATCGTTTAAGGCGTTTGCTACAGCAGTCGCATATTCATCACAATCTTCACAGCCAGGGTCTGTCAGGGCTGTACAACCAACAGAGTCCATCGCAGCTTCAAGTAACTCATAGAGAATGGAAGATCTCTTATAATAGGCCTTGTTGACAAACTCTTGAGCATTATTCTCAAGCGTCCAGTAGTCCTGATCTTCAAAAAGGCTTCTATGCCAGTTCAATCCTCCGCCATAATAATCAAAGAAAACAAATTCCTGTGTTCCTGACATCTGCTTGAGCTGTATTTTTCCACCTATGGGAATCTTTTCAAATGTCAATCCGCTTTCAATGTCTGCCATTGCAAAGCCCTTTCCCTTGACACCGGTGAAATCTCTTACATCATAGATTTCTTCATAACCGTTGTCATAGTTGAAAAGAGCGTGAAACTTATCGATTATAGGTTTAGCTGATGCAGGAAAGTCTCCTGTGGTTGTAAAAGCCTGATAGGCTTCCTGAATCTTTCCGTGGAGCTTCTTAAATTTTTCAGAATTTGCAAATTCAGGCGGTACAAACTTATTGGGAAGTGATGCAAAAAACTGCATGGCTTGAGATAGCTTCTGCCTATGGTCTTTGTTTTCATAGTCGAACTTATTCCAATCTTTTAGTATTAATCCTCTCATTTTAGCCTCCTTTAGTACTCAGCCTGAACTGCGTGCTGTCCATGCAAATCTGCAATCACATAATCATCACCAGCTTCAGCCGCTTCAATTGCTATTCCGATTTTCCAATAACCTGACTGATAAACGTTTGTCACTGTGTCGCCTTCAGTCCCTGAAAAATAGAGGTTGTCGCCTTCTGCTATTTCGACTCCTGCTTTTGGAAGTCTTATTTTTTCAGCAGCGTATATGATGACAACATCTTCATCTATTTCTCTTTGAGGTGGGTCGTTTGCGTTCACTCCAGTTGTTGCATCCAAATCTGAATCAACAAATATGACCCCAACCGTGTCATTTACAAGAATTAAATTCCCATTGACATAAGGATCGGATCGTACAGAAGTGAAGAAAAACGACCGCCAGTCGCCCTCTGGGGCGATAGTTCGTAAAAATTGAGCCATTTTTTTCTCCGTTTAATTTAATTTAATTTTTCATAGTGCCTCAATCCGGAATAAAATCATTATCATCAATGTCAGAATCCTTCTTGCCTTCGCTTTTAAGGTCAGGGCTTTCATCATCCCCTTTGTCATCCTTATCGTCTTCCTTGTCCTCTTTTCCGAATACCTCTTTTTGTATGGCTTCAAACTCATCAAGCTGGGAATCCACAAATTTATCAAATTCTCTTTCAACTGTTTTCTCATCATCGGGATCTTCAACTTTGAACTTATCAACATTTCGTTTTATGAACCTCTGCTCCTGATCTGAAAGTTTCCTGTCCTTTACAATGCTTTCCAGCTTTTCTCCTATAGAGGTTTTAGCAGCTTTCACTTTCAAGTCTTTCAGCTTATCCTCCAGGTTCTTTTTCTCTTTTTCCCATTCATCCTTTTCCTTTTCGTGTTCTCTTTCAACCCTTTTCCTGGCTTCATATTCATTCGGGTTCTTTTCTTTGATGATTTCTTCCACGATTGGGTCCTCTGTGATTTCGGCCTTCTTATAAAGTTCAGAAGGTCGCACCTTTTCGGTTCGGATAAAGTCAATGACTTTTCCGATTGTCAATTCGGCCATGTCTTTACCTCCTTTGGTAGTATGGTCGGTCGTAAACGCCTGAAGCTGTGCCAGAAGCCCGGCATGCGGAAAACCAGGCATTTCGTAACTCTTGTCCGCCAATGCAATCCCTGTGACAGCTTCAACATCCACTTCATCGTTTTCTTTATCAGGATCTACATTGATAAAGGCCTCGATGGATGGTGTATCTAATTTCAGGTTTTTATAAGGCGGATAGATATACCCAACAACAACAGTGGACAGCCGGCCTTCGATTTCTCTGAGGTCTTTTCCTACAACCTCACCGACTTGTTCACGGTCATTGTGTACGTTCATTTTAGCAGGATCATCATGTCCCATAAAAAGCTCTAACCCTAATTTAATTTTTTGATAAAGCTTCTGTATCGCTGATTTAGCCCATTTCTTAACCACGTTTCCGAGGTTCTTCCCATCAATAGCAACTTTCCCAGTGCTTTCGCCTTCGTGTCCTATAACAAATGCTTTAAATAGGGGGTGTTTGTCCTGCTGTTTTATCCTCTGATAATAGCTGGCAGGTATAATGTTTAAAACTTCTGAAACTGCCATCTCTTGGATTGCAAGTGCTATTTTCATTTTAATCTTCTTTTTTGGTTTCTGTCTTTTTGGTTGTCTTTTTCTTGTATGTCCGCTTTGGCTTTGTTTCTGTCTTGGCCTTTGCCGGCTTCTTTGCTTCCTCAACCTCTTTTTTCAGCCTTTCGAACTTTGCTTCTTCAGCCTTTTTTATCTCTGCCTCTGTCTTGGATATGTCGCTTGAGGTTATGATCTTCATTGCCTTTGCCTTCTGTGGCCTTTTGGCTTTCTTATAGTTCCTGGTTGTTAACATTTTTAATCCTCCTTAAAATCTTCTTTTTCTTCTTCTGATTCTTCCTCACTCCCAAAACTTGGGAACATCGCCTCGTCTTTTTCTTCTTTTTCTTTAAGCTCTGATTCCACGTCAATATTAGGGATTTGACTTAACAAATAACGATGAGAAATCCCATTAGCAAGATATAACGGCATAAGCACCTTTTCCAAATGAGTCCATTGTTCATCAGTAAAAGCCGGAATATCCACTCTGAAAGCATCCGGGTTGAGCTTGTAATTATCAGACTTCTTAACTCTGCTCGGATGTTTATTGGCTTGTATTATTGCTTTCTTTATGACTTCTCTCCAGGTTGATCTCCATATTTCCCTTTCCTTCATCGTCCCGGCATTTATAACCTCTCTCGTGTTTTCACCGGTTGCTCTGTTTTTAAGCAAGTCCAGAAGCCCCAGATAATGGATCGGAATAACAGTGGTTCCGGATATAAGCTTTACTTTGCTTATCATCTCTTCTTTTAAGGAATCTATTCCACCTAGAGCCGGGGCTATAAGGTCAGCGGTCGCCTTGTGGGTTATCAGCAGCTTTTTTATCTTCCAATTAACTGATGATCCATCACGGCCTGTTCCATATAGCTGGTCTTTTACGTCTTTAGCTGCTTCGGCATCCTCACAATCAACATGAAGCATCGGGGCTGAAAATAGGTTGTTTATAAGCCTCCAATCAGTCATAGCTCTATCCACATCTTCGATCTGTGTTAAACACTTCATTATTTTGGGGGCTGCATTGTTAGGTTCTGCAATACGGCCTCCGAATTTGTTATATACAAACTCCTCTGCTTTTAAGGACTTGGCTCCCCCACTCTTTGTTTCCCAATATATTTTCTTATACTCCAGATAATCATCAGTCGTTTCTATTTTGTACTTCTTGTCTATCCAGCTTATGAATCGTACAACCGGATACTCTTCTCCGTTTTTAAGTTTAACCCAAAGTGCCACCTTGCCTTCAATCTCCGCTTCAGTAGCCAGTTGATAGATCATGATCCCATCAATCTCATTGTAGTTTAAAAAGTTCTCAATCCACTCAACCGTCTTATCGGCATTTTGCTCATCTTGTACTTTTGTTATTTTAAGTCCCTGCATAATAATAAATGCTGCTCTCAAATCGATGATATTTCCTGTAAGCGTACAGCCCCAGTCCGCCTCAGCCTTGTATTTTAAATCTATCTCTTTTACGGCCTCATCATAAGTCTTATATCTATTGCCGGTGTAATTCTTGTCCTCATAATTTTGATGAAGCTGGTTAACAGATAGGATCAGATCGTTTTTCATTCCCACTAGCTCCTGGATAGCAGCTTCATTTTTACCCAGCTTTTCCTGGATCTTATTGTATTTTTTTGAAGTTAGTATTTTCATTTTTTACGCCATAAAAAAGAAATTTTCCTTCTTTAAATCTGCGAATGAATAAATAATCGCCTCTGCCCTGTCCGGGCTCTTTATTCCTTTTTTCTCCATCTCCTCTTTAGATACGATCTCGATTTTTCCATTGCTTTTAATATTGTATTCAATCGAGGTCAACTGTGCCTGGAGCTCAATATCATCTTCCGGCAAATCCACCTCTCCCTCAATCAGCCTTTCCCTGAAGCCCCAATGAATCTGTGCTTTCTGGTTTGCAAACCGTTCTGTGTCCAAGGCTTTTGCTCCGCCATGTATTTCTGTTATTTTATATTCCTGTTCTCTTAACCTGTCAACAACGCCTGCTCCAAGTCCATCTGCATCCACTTTGACTGAATCAGGTTCCAGCTCTTTTATCCAGAGAATTATTTTCCCGGCAACATACATCAAATCAGACTTTTTTATTGCCTCAAGAATTCTTGCCTTGCCGCCTGCTCTAAATGCGATCACTGTTTCATTGCTTCCTGATCGAGCCACATCAACTCCGATCTCTTTAGTCTTCCCCGGCTCAAGCTCACGGATAAAAGCGGCCTGAATATCCTGGTACGGGAATATGTTCTTTGCCCCTTCCCAGGCTGTCCAATCTCCTTCGATAAACCGCTTCTGCCAATCACCCGGGAATATCGCTTTCAGTCTGTCTATATATCCTTCCGGCAAGTCCGGGTTATCCGTTGGCAGTGCCGGTATGAAAACATGATCCTCTAATTTCTGATCTATAAACCTATGTTTCAGCCATCCGGGTGATGGATTAGAACCAAATATCCCAAAATATCTTATGCCCGGCAGCTTCATTCTAAGTCGTGAAGTTAACATGAAAAAGAAGCTTTCAGTTGTCTCTGAAGCCTCATCAATAGCAAACCAACCCAGCTCCATTGATTTGAGCTTCTCTATGCTTCTTTTATCATCCCCAAGTCCACCATACATGATCATGGAGCCATTTCTGAGTAAATAATAATTATCTGTTTGGTGGTGTTTCTCTATAAGTCCGCTTTTTTCTAACATCTCATTTAAGACAATATAGGTTGTTTTTTTAAAACTCTTGAGTTCGTGCCGGCAAATATAGCCTCTATTCCCAGGATAATCACAAGACAAGGCAATGGCTTCAGCACACAGGGCATACGTTTTGCCCCCTCCCATAGCCCCACCATAAAGCTTAAAAGTTTCCGGGGCTTGATGGAATTTCTGCTGACGAGGGCGTGCTTCGTAAACCACGCTTTGCTCTTTATTTATTTGAGGCTGCATTTTTCTTTTTACTTTTCCCTTTGGGTCTTGGCATCATAAAAACCACATGATCGATCTGACCGCTATGTGTAGCATCTACTGATTTTGGAAGCATTGAAAAATACCAGTCATAAAGCTTAGTTTTATTATGATTGCTTTTCTCAGCCCACTTAACCAGCCCTTCAATTCCACCTAATTTCTGGAATGTTTCTTCAATGTTCTCTTTTACAGTCCTGGATATTTTATCTTTGGCTCCTTTTGGCCTGCCTGGATTGCCCTTTTTAACTCCCTTCTTTCCTTTTTCAGCATAAAGATTTGATGTATTTTTAATGTTTTTTACATTTGTTTCACTCATTGTCATCCACCAAAGCCACATTTACAACCGCATCTGCTTTATGCAAGCGGTTGATTTTATCTATTGTCCCAATACTCAATTCCTCTCCCATTTCTAATTTAAGCCAATAAGACTTATCAGCACTTTTTAAACTCTTGGCCTTAAATTCTAAAATAAGTGCTTGAAATATTGCTTTCATTTCACCTTCTCAAATAATCTATCAAGCTTACTAAATATGGTTTTATGATCCTCTTTGTTTTCTTCCTTCATATTGTTTATGGTTTTACAGATCGCATCAATGGCTTGCTTATTCAAAAGCCCCCTAGTTTCATTTTTCATGATTATGGGGTAGTGGTTATTTTTCCCATTGTCCTTTTTTTTGTTGTCATAGATTATCTTAAGCCAGGTTGCAGCGTTTGCCACCACTGCTAAACCCACAGCAGCCCAAGTTACCTCTGGATACATTATCTACACTCCTTTTTCAATCGTTCTACTTCCTGTCTTAACTCACCAACCCAGATTAAGAAAGCCGGGGTCACTTCATAGTTGCCATTTTCAAGCTGCCGTACTACCTTTGCATCTCCAACAGGAAATAGCTCAACTTTTGGTTTACAGTTTTCCAGGCTTAAGATACTGATTAATAAAATCAATATCACCATCACGGATTGCCTGTAAATATTGCTTTTCCTTTTTTTCATCTTTAGCCTTTTTAAATCCCTTGTAAAGTTCTATTGCAAATCCAATAATTTCGAGGATTGCTTCAAATTTATTCATATTATTTCCTAATGTTCAGACGAGCTCATATTATCCCCCTAATATTCAAAGTGATATATATCCCCTAGTTTTTCCCAGTCTCCGCCCCAGCGTCCACCTATAGATTTCCAGAATGTTCCCAGCACGTCATATTCCGGGATTCGATTCCAGATGGGTTTATTATCCAGGTTTATTATGACT
>CAZDJQ010000012.1:0-22302 GCA_964505765.1 uncultured Gammaproteobacteria bacterium
ATTTAACCTGATGGCCTTGCTGATCAAGCATAGTCGCCGCATAGGCCGGGACCATAGGATAAGCAGTCCACGGTGTGTGTCCCCATTGAAACTGTCGGTTTTGACCTAAAAAGGGGATACCTTTATTTGATTCAAGCGGTGGGTAACCAATAACTATATTCATTATTTTAACCAGTGACTTAAGTCGCGATTAATCAATTTAGCTGTTTTTTCAATGTCTTTTTTATAATAATCAATTAATTTTCTTCTCGTTTGACTCTTCATCGGTGGATATTTTCTATTTTTGCTATTAATGTTTTCGTATAAATTAACTATTTTTTTATGAATACCCATCTTTCTAAGAAAGTCAAAATAGAAACCTTTTTTATGCAACACTTGGACTGATTCAACCATTTTCCATAATAGCTTGGAACGCACCCGTCGGGAAGAATTTACTACTTCTTTTAAACTATCTGGTTTAAATTCATGATTAACTTCTAAAAAAGAATAAAGATCTTTGATTACTTTAACCGGGTTATCTATGATATCCTTATAAAGGATAATCTTCACTTTATCTTTATTAAAATTATTAAAAATAGATTTTAACCCCTGGTAGTAAAAACCATTTTCAAAAAAATCATTTTTATTGACAAACTCTTTTTCAAAGGACAAATATTTTTCATTTCGTCTGCCTTCAACATACCAGTAAAGGGAATAAACCATATCAGCCGGGTTTCTTAAACTGGCAATAATTTTTGCTTGAGGGAAATGCTTTTTAATCCGTTTTACTGCTTTAGGATCATACATATAGCTGACTGAGATCTCTCCAAGTATTTTGTTAGTATCATAAAAATAGCTTTTATAATATTTAAGACCGCGATTATATTTTCTTTGATAATTAAAAAAGTTAACTTCTTTTATTTTAGAAAAACATATTTCAGGATGTTCTCTTAAGCAAGTAGAAACCCAAGTTGTTGCTGCTCTTGGAGTTCCGACACCGATGAAATCAACTTTAAAATCTTTAGTCTTTGTCATTTTTTTAAGTATAACATTACTAATATTGTATAATGTTTTTATGCGTACGGTTAGTGTAATCATGGCCACTTTAAACAGCGGCAATATCTTAGATTCCTGCTTGTCCAGCATCCGCAGCCAAAATTATGACCAAGACAAAATTGAAATAATTGCTGCTGACGGCGGGTCAACTGACGGCACAAAAAAAATTATAAAGAAGTACGGTGGCAAAATTATCCCGGAACAAACCGGCAGTCCAGAAGCCGCCAAGGGAGTTGCGCTGAAACAGGCTCAAAATGAGTTAATTTTAGAAATAGATGAAGACAACATTCTTCCCAATAAAAACTGGCTGGCTGAAATGACTGCATGTTTTGATAAAGAACCGGATATCGTCGGCTGTTATCCCTGGCGCTACACCCACTGCCGCGACGATAAACTTTTAAACCGCTATTTTTCGCTTTTTGGTGTTAATGATCCGGTGGCCTGGTTTATGGGCAAAGCCGACCGCCAATCTTATTTGCCATCAAAAAGTAAATATAAGTTGGCCGGCAAGGCAGTTGACAAAGGAGATTACTTTTTAGTTGAATTTACTCCCCAAAATTTACCAACCGTCGGCGCTAACGGCTTTTTAATTAAAAGAAATCAACTGATCAAGGCCCAAGTAGACCCAAAGCATTTTTTCCACATCGATGTTAATATGGATTTAGTCAAAAAAGGATTTAATCAATACGCCGTGGTTAAAAACGATATTATCCACGCCAGTGGTGAAAAAATCATTAAATATTTTAAGAAACGATACCGTTACTGGAATGAGCTTTATTATCGCGATAACAGCCGCCGGCGTTATTCTATCTGTAAATTTCCTGATGACAGTCTTAAAATCAGTGCTTATTCTTTATACTCGTTAAGCGTTATTTTTCCCTTAATCACTTCGATAAAAGGGTTCATATTTTTACCTGATCCGGCCTGGTTCTTACATCCGTTAGTTTGTCTAGGGATTTTTTGGATATATTTTATTTCGGTTATCAAAAGTTGGTTTTACAATTTGTTTAAATGAAATTATCTATTGTTATTATCACCTACAATCGGGCAGAAGCATTGGATCAATGCTTAGCCAGTTTAGTTGATCAAAGCTTTAAAAAATTTGAAGTAATTATAGTTGACGGCAATTCTCAGGATAATACTAATCAAGTAATAGATAGTTATTATCACCAGCTGGATATAAAAAAACATATCAATGAAACCCCAAGCATTGCCAAGCTTAGAGATTACGGCTGGCGCCGAGCTTCAGGCAGATATATTGCCTGGATAGACGATGATGTTGTTACTACTCCCGGTTGGGCTGAAGAAATCGTTTCTACATTAGATGAAAATAAAAGTATTGGCGGGGTCAGCGGACCGACTCTAGTTAGAAAAGAACTAATTAAAAATAGGGATGTGTTTAAACTTTATAATCAGAACGGACCGATAGCTAAATTGTGGAAAAATTTCTTTTTAGAGGGTAAAGCCCACCAACCCGGATTGATTTTAAAGAACGGCTGGTGGACTCCGGGATCCAACTTTCCTTCCGCAAAAGAGATAAAAGGTCTAAAAGAAGTTGATTATTTAGAGCCTTGCAACATGACTTATCGTCGCAAGCTAGTAAAAGAAGTAAATGGATTTGATCATGATTATTATAAAGAACAGAGTGAAACGGATATTGCCTTTAGAATTAGAAATTTGGGCGTTAAATTAGCATTTAACCCCCAAGCAGTTGTTTATCATAATATTTCCCAAGCCGGCTCCTACTCCGGCCGGACCGCCGCCAAAGAACGGATGATTGATTTTTATAGGTTTTATTTCCGCCACGTTTATCAGCCAAAATATATTTTTAGGTTTCTAGCAATCGTTCTTTTCCAGAATTTATATTACACTTATAAAGCCATCTCCGACAGAAATTTATCTTGGCTTGGAAGCTGGCTGGGGTCAGTTATTGGGTTCGAGTTCTTATTTGAATGAAAATAGGTATTAATTGGAGACTTGTTGATCAAAATCAACCAACTGGCGTTCAGAATTATACTACTAATCTTTATAAAACAATTAAATATATAGATAAGAATAATGAGTATATAAAGCTATCTAGTAATTTACCTGACAATTTAATGTTTAATTCTTATTTTGATAACTGGAAAATAAAAAGTAAATTAAAAAAGGTAAATCTTTATCATTCCCCTGCAATAACTTTACCCTTAGGACAAAAAGTTTGCTTTTATGTCTGTACAATTCATGATCTTGCCTTTAAAGCTTTTCCTCATTGGGGCAGCAAGCTTTTCTTGAGTTATTATGATTTCACCGTTAAAAACGCCCTTAAAAAAGCAGATACTATAATTGTTGATTCTAAATTTACAAGAACAGAATTGAAAAAATATTATGACACCAAAGGAGTTGATTTGAAAATTATCCCCTTAGGGGTAAATAGATACTTTTTTGAAAAAGAAAGTAAAATTTATTTAAATAAGGTTAAGAAGAAATATAATTTAACACGAAAACAAGTTATTTTCGCCAATAGTGCTCATAGTCAAAGGAAAAATGTTGTCTCATTAATTAAAGCCTTTAAACAAACTAATCTACCAAAGGATGTAGTTTTATTAATCGCTGGATACAAAAATAAGCCTGATTATTTAACTTCTGATTTATCTAACCAAATATTCCCTTTAGGATATTTACCAAAAAGAGAAATCAGAGCTATTTATCAAATTTGTGATTTATTTGTTTATCCCTCTGTTTATGAAGGTTTTGGCTTACCAATTTTAGAAGCAATGGCAAGTAACGCAATCGTACTCACTTCAAACATCCCACCATTACAAGAACTTGTTCCTAACAAGAAATTGCGCTTTGATCCACGGGACATTAACCAAATAAGCAGGAAGATTAATTATTACTTGGCAATTTCTAGTGAAGATGAAAAAAAAATTAAAAAAGAATATCGGTCAATTTTAGAAGAGCATCAATGGGAAAAGACAGCTAAAAAAACATTAAACGTGTTTAAAAAATTTAAATGATTTTTAAAAAAAGCAAGGACTTTCAAGAGTATTTACGAGTTTTGTCACCTAAAATCATTAATTTAATTGAAAAATCTAACAAAATTGCTGACGTAGGTTGTGGAACAGGTAACTTTCTTAATTTGTTACATACAGAATTTGATAAATCCAAAAAATCCGTTTTCGGTTATGATTTGTCTCCAAAATATATTAAAAAAGCAAAAAGAAAATTTCCTCATTGTTATCAAAAAGATTTCAACGAAAAACTAAGAATGGAAAAAAAATTTGATTTAGTTTTTACGTTTGATGTCATTGAACATTTAAAAAATCCTTATCTTTTTTTAAGCAACATTAAGAAAATGTTAGTAAAAAAGGGTAATTTAGTAGTTACCACCCCTAACCTAAATTCTTTATCTTTTAAATTTCAAGGAGAAAACTGGTTTGGATTCCATGATAAAGAACACAAGATCCTATATACTCCGCAATCATTAAAATATTTATTAGAAAAAACAGGCTTTAAACTTAAGTTACTTAAAACCAGCTCAACTACGCGGTGTAAAACATATAATAGTCTAATTTCATTAACTGATAAAGGTGGCGAAATTGTTATTTTAGCCCAGAAAAATGAATAAAACAGTCACTATTTACAATCTTGGTAGTGCAAATAAAGAGTTGTTAAGTAAGAAAATAAATTACTGGCAAGCTAAGGGGGTCAAGGCTAGGCTGGTTTGTCCTAAAAAAGAAAAGCGATTTTTTAAAAAAGTAGTTAATGATGTCGAACTTTTACCGATCCCCAATGCGGGATCTGCAACTAATAAACTTTCTTTTATTTTTGTCAGGTTCAAAAGAACTATTTTAACTGCTTTTTTAAGTCGAAAAATTTCTAACACTGATGTGCTCTACTCCATTTCTTCTGTTTTGGACTTAGTGTTATTACCCTTTTTTATTAAACTCTTCAAACCTAAAATTATGTGGACAACTCTTTATGAAAACCATGTCGAACTTAGTGGACAAGGTAATTTTATTATTCGATTATTAGCTTATATCTTTCACTTAATTGCTAGACAATTAATTAGAAGAGTGGATACAATTTTTGTTATTTCTCCCAAGCTTAAAAGAGATTTAGTTAATTTAGGATATAATCCCGAGAAACTTGTAATTACCGGAAATGCAATAAATACTAAAGCAATAGAACTAGCTTTAAAACATAAAAAGTATGAATATGATGGTTTATTTATGGGCCGGCTTGATCCCCAAAAGGGTGTTTTTGATTTACTAAAAATTACCCAAAAAATTAAAAATGAGTTTCCTAAATTTAAATTAATAATAGCTGGTAGAGGCTTAGCCAATGTTGAGGATAAATTAAAATTAAAAATTAAAAATATGAATCTTACAAATAATGTAAAATTAGTGGGTTACATTAGTGGGAATGCCAAATATAAGCTTTTAGTTAACTCAAAAGTATTTATATTTCCAAGTTATAAAGAAAGTTTTGGAGTTTCTTTACTGGAGGCAGTTACTAGTGGTACAACAGCAATAGCTTATGATTTACCCGTTTATAGTGATATTTATCAAAACAATGAAATTAAAACTGTTCCTAAAGGTAAAGCGATACAATTAGCTCAAAAGGTAATTGAAACATTAAAAGAAAAAGATTATGAAAACAAACGAGGCTTACAACTTTTGAAAAGTAAAAAATACTCATATGAACGTATTTCTAATATTGAATTAGAAAGTTTCTTTACCAGCTAGTTTTTAAAAAAAACGGCGGGGAAGAAAAGCTTTGGAAAAAAATTTTTGCTAAAATAGAATTAATGCCGTTAACCAAGAATCAAAAGAAACACATCAAAAAATATGCAGCGGAGCGGGATTTGTCTACTATTTCAAAAGCAATTGGGGTAGATAAAAACGAAGTTTTAGTCTACTTAAAAGAAATTTCGCCAGAAAAAAAATTTAAGCTGAAAAAATGGATAATCAATCATTACTTTCAGTTAATAATTCTTGGATTATTTGTAATAATTGGTTATGTAAATACGATCGACAATGCCTTTTTATCTGATGACATTAAAGGAATTCTCCTAAATGAACAAATTGGAAAATTTGAATCTATTACCAATAATCCCCGCACCTTAGTTAAAACATCGCTTTATTTTATTTTGGTTAACGTTTTCGGCCGGACTCCCGAGCCCTTTCATTTGCTCAATATGTTGTTTCATTTATTAAACACTTTGACCTTGTTTTTCTTATTAAAATTACTTTTTGAAAAAGGCAAAACCCCAATAATAGCCGCCAGTTTATTTGCGGTTCATCCAATTCTAACTGAAGCGGTTACCTGGATTTCCGGCGGTTATTTTGTCTATTCCGCCTTTTTTGTATTGGCCAGCTTCAGCGCCTATATTATTTCTAAACGTAATAAAAATAAATTTTGTTACTGGTTATCGGTCGGTCTATTTTTTCTTGGTTTAGAAACAACTGAAAAAGTGGTCGCTTTCCCTGGCGTCTTACTTTTTTATGAATTAGCTCTAGGTTCGCTAAAAAAGAATTGGAAAAAGCTGATTCCCTTTTTCGGTTTGTCATCTATCTGGGTCCTGCATTTAATTGGGATGATCCCCCAGCGGATTGAAACTTTAGAAACTAGATACTACCAAAAAACTAAACTTCAAAATCCCTTACGACAAATTCCAGTCGCCATTACAACTTATTTACAATTATTCTTCTGGCCGGACAAGTTAACTCTCTATCAATCTGAAGTTAATATTCTAACTATGACTGAACTCTATATCCGTATCGGAATTTTCTTCTCCTGCGCGGCCGGGACAATTTATGCTTATTTCAAAAATAAAAAAGTTTTCTTTTGGCTAATGTTTTCCCCGATTATTCTCTCTCCGATGCTGACTCCCTTCGGCATTTCCTGGCTGGTAGCGGAAAGATATATTTACTTAGCCATAATCGGAGTAATTGTGGTAGTTGCTATCGGGATAAATTATTTAAATAATTTAAAGATATATAAAAACTTAGCGCTGATAATCTTTTTTAGTTTAATTATTCCCGCCTTAACTATTCGAACTATTGTCAGGAATAATGACTGGCAGAATCAAGATACATTATGGCTGGCCGCCGCTAGAACCAGTCCTCACAGCCCTCAGAATCATAACAACTTAGGTGACTTATACGGAAGAAAAAAACAGTGGGATAAATCTATTCAATATTTTAAGAGGGCGATTGAGCTTAACCCCCAGTACGCAGATGCCATGCATAATCTCGCTAATATCTACTGGCAAACTGGAGAAATTGACAAGGCAGTTGAATATTATCAGCAGGCGCTTGAACATAATCCAATGATTTGGCAGTCGCACCAAAATTTGGCCGCCATTTATTATGACCAAAAAGATTTTGACCAAGCAAAACAGCATCTGGAAAAACTGCTGGAACTTTATCCCGGCCATGAAAAAGGCAGGAAATTGTTAAATCAATTAAAGAACAATGAATAAAGAAAGAACCGGGTTTGATGTTAACTGGCCGGAAAGATTAGCCTCTTACTCAGAAACTGAGAAATTTTGCCAATATTATCCAAAGTTAAGAGAGAAATTAGAATTAAAAACTCCGGAGGAAAAGCCTGATCCGCAAAGAGTCTTCCTTTTCATTGGAACCCCAGGAACGGGAAAATCAACTATATCCGACCTGATTGCGGATATCCATCCTAGCTTAGTTATCAGAACCGATTGGATATTTTTCGATCAACTAAAAGATGTAATTAGCGATGATTATTACAAAGCTTATGTTTACCGCCGAGAATTAACTAAACACTTTTTATCGCAGGGATATTCACTTGTTTTGGACTCCAATATTAGAAAAGTAAAAGACCGGAAAGCAATCTATCACTCAGCTGAAGAAAATCAGGCCCAAAGTGTTCTTCTGCACTTACAATGTCCTATCGATGTTGCAGCAAGAAGAGAAATACTCAAAGGCGGTGAAAGCCGCTCTTTTGAAGAAAAAAAACAAGGCTTAGAAAAAGCAACCAAAGAAATAGAACCGCCGTCCAGGCTTGACCATCAGCGATCGAAAGTAATTTCATTAAACACTGCCCTGCCGCTTAAAAATTTATCAGCAAAACTAACCAAATTACTCCGCTAACCCACCTCCCCTCTCCCCGTCTAATTTCGTTCCACGATCGTGGAAGTTTATTAGACGTTTTTTTTGACAAATACCTTTGTTAAATCTTTCAACGGCCAATTACTAGGCAAAAGACTAAGCGGCAGTTTAGGATGATCAAATACTAAAGACCAAAACTCCTTATTAAAGTCCACTCTCTTCATTTCTTTACATTTCTTAAGCAATTTTGTTGTTTTCTCCTGCCAATTTTCACAGTCCCAAAGCTCGTCTACCAGAGCAAATGACTCTTTCTTGGAAATCCGGCCTTCCAATAAATAGAAATTTTTAAAATCGCCAACATCTTTCTTTATTTCTTTTACTTTTTTATTTACCGGTAAAGGGCTAATCCAGACCGATCGTTGAACCCCTTTAAATCCCAATTCTTTTAGCAACCGACGTATTTTATCCCTTATTACTCTTTCCGGCTCAGGAATATCAAAAAAGACAATTCGCCATTTACCATCCCACTTTTTACAAAATTTATAAATGTTAAACAGCTCCTCTTTAACATTTAATTCCTGGTCAACAAAATCATTTTCAATTAAATGCCATTTACTCTTACGAAATTTTTCTTTTGAAAGCCAAAGATTTTCGGTAACCCAAACTGGATCCCTAAAATAGCTATCAAATATAACTAAAAAATCTTCAGCAATCTTTATTGCTCTTAAAATCTTACTCTCTCTCGCCATTTTTTATTATACCGTCTAATTTCGTTCCACGATCGTGGGACATAATTAGACGCTGCTAAGCAGTCCTTTTAGAAACATTACTGCATAAACAAGGTGAGTTAAGAAAATCGCCGGGCCTAAAGCTAGAGCAATTTTAAAATCCTTTGTTTTTATAAATACCGTCATTATAGAAACCATCATCCAGATAAAATAGACTAAAACAAAAAAGATATAAACATAGATTAAAGGATTGAAAATTAGAACAAGAATCGGGCCGGTAGTTAGGCCTAATATAAAAAATAAGGGAATAAAATATTTTAATTTGGCATTGTTTTTAGGTAATTTATTAACAAAATTTCCCCTTTGCCGGCCGTAGCGGGCAATTTGCTGAAGGTGCCGGCGGAATATCTCCCGCCGGTGGTGAAACACTTTTATTTTAGGATCATAAATTATTTTTTTATTTAGAACATAAACTAAGTCATGACAGAGTTTAGTATCCTCGCCCGGCCAAAAATCTTTTTCAAAACCACCGGCTTGGTGATAATATTTTTTTTTGACTAAAAGATTAAAAGTGGGGAAATCATCAACTTGCCTTTGCGCCATCGGCTGACAGCGGTAAACTCCTGCTCCTCCGGCGCCTAAATAAGTGCTCCAAACCCAGCCGGAAGTTTTTTGTTTCCAATTATTACTAGGCGGAGTTATTCCCGGCCCGCATACCGCCGCAGTTCCTTCATCTTGAAGCAATTTCACAGCCTGTTCCAGCCAATCTTGCGCCGGATAAGCGTCATCATCAATAAATGCTAAAATCTCCCCTCGGGCATGTTTAATACCCAGCTCTCTTTTGGGAACCGGTCTAGTTTCGGGAAATGAAGGGATAATTTTTACCCAGTCCGGAAGACCTTTTATTTTTGTTTTGTTTCTTTTATCGGGAATAATAATCAGCTCAAAGTTTTGATAGGTTTGTTGATTTAAGGCAGGAATGATTTCTTCTCTAATATATTGATTAATCTTCCTAACCGGAACAATTATTGAAACCAGTTTATTTGTCATAATACTTTAATATTCTTAGGCGGTAATAAACAGCCAGAGTTTCTCTCAGCATGTTTATGATAGTTGATGATTTAATGTTTGAATACGCCATTTTTGTTGCATCCATCTCCACCGGACCGTCGTGGATATTGGTATAGCCCAATCTTTTCGCCACTGCCAGCATTTCAATATCAAAAGCGTATGCTTTTACCAAAAGGCGATCTAAAGTATCTGCCAGCACTTCCCGTCTAAATATCTTTATTCCCCGCTGGCAGTCAGTAATCTTAAGACCAAATAATATTCTAGTTAAAGTGTGATACCCCCAGCTCAAAATTTTTCTTTTTAAAGGATAGCCTTTAACTTTTGAAGCTGAGTGGCGAATAGACCCGACAATAACATCGGAATCATACCAAAACATGTGATTTAAAAGTAAATTTAACCCGGTCGGCTCAATCTCCATGCCGGCATCAATAAAAGCAACCAAATCCCCTTTGGCTTTTTTCATCCCATATCTGACCGCATGTCCTTTCCCTTTATTATTTTTATATCCGACAACTTTTATTTTATCCGATTCTAACTGTTTGGCTTCTTGATAAGTGTTATCCCGGCAGCCATCAACGACACAAATAATTTCATAATCATATTCCGTCTCCAAAAGCGTCGATTTAATTTTTTCTAAATCTTCTCTTATTGTTCTTTCTTGATTATAGGCCGGAACAATAACAGAAAATAATTTAAAATTTGAGTGTTTTTTTTGGTTCATGAGCAAAATATTTAACCGTTATAAATAGTCCGATGATCACCCCGGCTGTCAACATTATAATTGAATTGTCTATCACCTCAAATAAATCATTGTGTCTAAGACCGATTAAGACAACTTGGCCAACGGCGATAAACAATGAAATATAACCGGAAAATTTGCTCCTTAGCGACAGCAAAAATCTAATTAATAAATTAAACAGGGCGGTCAATCCAATAAATACTGAAAATCGGCCGAGATATTGATTAGCTGATAGATATTTACTGCCATAAAGCAGCTTAATCATAAAATTTGGGAATAAATTAAAAACCGCTATGCCGCCAAAAATACAAATCAAACAGAATATAAAACTTAATTTAAACATTTGTTTCAATTTCCGCTTATTCACCCGATTTTTAACAAACATCGGAAAACTCACGGTTAAAATAGTCGTTGAGGCAAAAAAAATCATTTTGCCTAAATTCGATGTTGCCGAATAAATGCCGACATTAAATTCCTCAAAATAATATCGAACTAAAATTATATCCATGGTATACAAAGAGGTTAAACAAAGATTTGTAATCAAACTCAAAAAAGAATATTTTAAAAAACTTATCTCTAATCCCTTGGTTGCCGGCTGCCGGTTAAAGCTCCAAAAATTACGAACCAAAAAGTATCCTAAACCCAAACTAATAATTCTCCATATTACCCAACTACTCAATCCTCCAACCACTCTTAAGCCTAATAGAATAAGAACAACCGCCGACAATAGTTTGATTAAAGTTGTAAATACAGAAACAGCCATCCCGGCTGAAAATTTTAATCTTCCCTGTAAAACAGAATTGTAAACAGCCGGCAAAAAGGCAAACAAACTCTGTAATGAAAAAATGAAAAAAAGCTGAAAGCTATCCAAATGCAAAAGCTTTTTAATTAGAGGATAAAACAATAAGGTAACTGCCCAGAAAGCAATCGACAGCTTAAAACCATTCTTTTCCAATCCCTTTACAGTTGAAGCCACCTCTTCTTTTTTTAAACTGCTGATTTTCTCAACTACAGCAATTGAATAGGCTCCAACCAAAATTGATTGAAAATAGGTCAAGGAAATTAAACTCTGCAAAAGACCATAATCAGCCGGAGATAAAAGCCTTCCGGTGACTAGATGATAAAGATAATTAAGAAAATTCCCAATTGTCGTTCCAACTAAAACTACAATACTCCCTTTAAAAAGCTTATGTTTGACAATCTCTTTTAAATTCACGCTAGTTTATTATACTATCCGATTGTTTGATTAAAAATCTGGGCTAAATCCCAAATGTGAAGTTTCTTGTTTTCCCAGGCTCTTAATTTGCCTTTCAGCCCCCAGCCTTTAGCTAAAAATATTCCCTTACGATCGGATATGTGATTTGCTTTAAAAACCTGATCACGGTCGACAAACATTTTTCCTTCAATCGGACAGGTTTCAATACTAAAATAATATCGGGTCAGCCAGACAATATCGGGTGCCCTTTCTAGTTTTTTGCCTTGATAAACTTTTTCTCGAGGTTTGACCATTTTAAATACCCGCCAACCGTTTTCAAATTTCACCTGCTTTAATTCTTTAATTATCCGGTCTCGCATTAGATCATATTCATCGCCTAATTTAGTTTTGTTCAGCCACAAGCCAAATTCCCCGGCTTTAATAATATCACTATCCGCCCAAGAGTTGAATTTACTTTTTGTTTTATTTTTTTGCCAGAAACTAGCCTTGCGCAGCCCTCGAGCCAAAAATGCTTTTAGACCGCCTTTGATAAAGCCTTTCTTTCTCAACCAGGGATATGGGTGAAATATCTTTTTGGGAAAAGGATGAAAACCGTGATCGGAAATCAAAATAAAATGAAAATGACGGGCCCCGTATTTCTCTTTTAGAATTTCATACAGCCGCTCCAAATGTCTGTCCAACTGCTGATAAAGCCTTCTAGTTGCACTGCTACGCCAAAACCAATGCTGACACCAGTCGGTTTCATTAAACAGCATAAAAAAGAAATCCCATTTTTGATTGCCGACTAAATCCTGAGCCAGCTTAAATTTATTTTCTGCCATTTTTCTTAATTGTCTGGACATTTCCCGATGGCTGATTTCTTTATTTTTCATTTTTAACAAAAAATTATAGTCATTCAGCTGATAATTGTATTTATTTAACTTTTTCATTAATGAATCCGGGTAAAACCAAGTTTTATTGGGCGGCGTCATAATTGAAGAGACCATTACTCCGTTTAGTTTTCTTATTGGATAGGTTAAGGGAAGATTGATTAAAGCTATTTTTTTGTTTTTATCCCACTGCCTCCAAAACTCAGGTTGGCATAAACTCTTATTATTTACCAAGGCCGGCTCCTCTGAATTTTTAAACGGATTTGTATAATTGACAAAATCAAAAACTCCGTGTTCAGCCGGAGTTTTTCCGGTCATAAACGACGCCCAAGCCGGTGCGGTTCGCGGCGGAATCGTGCTGTAAAGGTCTCTTCTAATCCCGTTATTACTCAGCTTTTCAAAAAAAGGCAAATAACCTTTATCAATTAAGGAGTCAATTATCTTCCAGCTGGCTCCGTCCAACCCAAAAACAAAAACTCTTTTTTTACTCATGCAACCCAATAGCCTCTGACAAACAGCATGACGCTAATCATTTGCAGTCCAAAACTTATTCCGTATACCCACTTTGGCAAATTCATTTTTCCTAATACCCAGAAGCAGGGAAAACAAACTAGAACGTATCGGGGCATAGACGAAAATGTTCCGGTAAGACTGGGCAGCAAAAATGCCAGGCCGGAGAAGATTAACCAGCCGTTTTTAATTTCATACCTAAACCATCCCCAGATAATTAAAAACCCAAACAAAAGTGCAACTAAGAATTCAAACCAAACGTTGAAATATATAAAACTTTGAGGACTGACCGTAAATATCATTTTTAGATAACGCCAGATTACTTGGTAAGGCATAATCAGTCTATCCGGTGTCCGGTTGGCGCCGAATTCCGTCTGCACCCGGACAAATTTTAAGGCATCACCGGTTCTTCGATTAAGCTCCAGCATATATTTTAATAAGCCGGTAGCTCCGAGACTGATAAAGCCGATGTTCTTCAAATGTTCAGCCCTGGTCTGGATAAAATGCCGCCAATAATTCGGTCTAAGACGTTTTTCAATCCCGGTCTTAATTTTTTCAACCCGTTCATTCATCGACCGGCTGACTTCTTGATTATAATAATCATAGAACAAGGCCGGAACCATAAATACTCCCACCAGCCGGGTATATGAAGCAAAACCAGCCATAATTCCGGCTAAAAGCCAGCGTTTTTTACCGGCAAACCAAAATGCGGACATGATTAAAAATAAAAATAGCGATTCTGAGTATGCAAAAACAAAATAAAAGGATGTCGGAAAAATCACCAGCCATAATAAAGTATTTTTAATAGTTTTTTGATTCTCGTTGTTATCGATTAACAGGTCTTTAAATATTATTAAACTCAATAAAAAGGCGATGGACGAGATTACAATTGCACCTAAGCTGTAGCTTCCCACTAACCTTTGAAAAACTTTTATCAAACTAGGATAAAATGGAAAAAAAGCTTCCTGTAAAAAGCCGTAGCCGCAACGAGCGATTGAAATATAGTGGACCCCATCAAAATTCGCTCTTGACCAGATAAACGGCGACTGCCAAGTTTCAACTGCCGAAGTTCCTAAAAATGAAAATGAATCTCTCAACGGCAGCCACTGACCGGCCAACAGCCAGCCGATAATTGGAACCAGCTGTAAAAATATAAAAAGGACCGGGATTGACCTGAGGCTTAAATTTTTAAAACTATAGAATTTATTATTTTTATTAACTTCTTTAAAGGGCATACTTAAAAGAATACTAATTTACTCTCGTATTTTCAAGTCATAGCTAACTTATAAACCTGACTAGTCTTTTGGGCAGTTTTATCCCAGCTGAATTTATTGGCCCGCTTCAACCCTTTCTGACTTAACTCCTGTTGTTTTTTCCTGTCTTTAACCACCGCTTCAATTGCCTCTGCCAAGCTGTCGCTACTAGGTTTAACTTTAATTCCGGCATCACCGACTACTTCCGGAAGACTGCCGTAATTGCTGGAAATTACCGGACAGCCGCAGGCCATTGCTTCCAAAACCGGCAGACCAAAACCTTCGTCAAACGAAGGCTGGACATAAACAACGGCTAAATTATAAAGGGCGACTAAATCCTCGATTGACACAAATCCGGTTAAATTAACCAATTTACTTTTGGCCGCCTTTTGTTGCAACCAAACTAGATCTTGATTTTCCGGATGGTTATGATCAAAATTCGGCTCAACCGCCTGCTTTCCGGCAATTACCAACGGCAGATTAATTTTCTCACAGGCATTAACCAAACTAGGAATGTTTTTATTCCAATTCACGTCTCCAACGTACAAACAAAACTGCTCCGGCAAATTATACTTTTCCTTACCAGCTTTTAGCTTAGAGCTGTTAGCTGGTAGTTGTTTAAACTGCTTGCCGGCGGCTAAATGAGTAACATAAATTCTATCGGCGGAATATCCGGTTAAGTCGGCAATATCATATTTTGATGCAAAAGAATCGGTAATTATAAAATCGACTTGTTTCAAAAGTAATTTTTGAAATTGCCAGTTAAGATTTCCCTTGACTCCGGCAGGATACTGTTGGGGGTATTTAACCGGAATCATATCGTGAATTGTAACAATCAGCGGCTTATTTATTTTCCAAGGCCAAGGAAGTGTTCTGAAATATGGATCAAAATAAGGAATGTGAAGCAGATCATAATCCTGCCTGTTTATTTCTTGGGCAGATTTCAGTCCTCTGACTTTAATATCTTTATCTAGGTTTTCTAAAGCTTTTAATAAGCGTTTGGTGTAAAAGCCGATCCCTCTAACTTTATGACCGGTGTGTAAAGGAGTTACATCAAAACCAACTGTGATCATTCCCAGTCTTTATCTAAATTAATATTTCTTTCTTTTTTATACAGTTCCCAGAACTTTATATAGGCAGTGATGTGATGCAGACCGGAATAAGCTGAAAAAACAAATCCCGGAAAGCCGTCCATAATCCCTTTATGCCTGATATAAAGCGACCAAAAGGTTTTTTCTGCTTTTAAATAAGCTTTAAAGAAATTCCACCAGCGGGGTTGCATTTTGCTGTCAATCATTTTTTGGGCATCAAGACTGGTATAACGGTTGGATTTTTTTAAATATTCGGAAAATGATGGATAAGGATAATGAAGCAGGTGTGAATTTAAGTATGCCGTCCTCCCGTCCACCTCCATCTGTTCGTGGACTGATTTGCACGGCAGATAAGCTTTTCCATTCTTAAAAAATCTAATGACCGGATCCGGGTATTGACCGGTTTTCCTCATCCACCTGCCCAAAAAGAAATTCTTTCTCGGAACATAAAAACCAGCATAATCTATTTCTGACCACCCGGCTCCATCAACAGCCAACAGCTCATTAGCCAATTCTTCAGACACTATTTCATCAGCATCAAGCTGAAGTATCCAATCGCCCTTACACTTGTCAATTGCCATTTGCTTATTTATATGAAAAATCGGTTTATTAGAAGTTTTTATTACTCTAGCGCCGTGTTTTTTAGCAATCTCTCTGGTTTTATCATCTGAACTTCCGTCAACTAAAATAATTTCGCCCACCCAATTTTCAACTGATTCTAGACAGCGGGCAATATTTTTTTCTTCGTTATATGTGGCAATGGCAACAGATATCATAGTTTTATTCTACCAAAATATTATTCGTTCCGGACTATTATAAATTTCAACTGATTATCAACTGATACTTTATCTACCAGCTTGGTCTTATCCGCCTCGACCCGGCATTCAGGCGAATAAACAAAATAACCGGTCTCCTCCTGATCAAACAAAGACACTAATTGTTCACAGGACAAATAATGAACCTTGTTTACCCGCGTCAATATTGAGGCATGCCACTGATCAGGCGGGGCGATATCCACGTCTTGTTCTAAAACATTCAGCCGGTCATAAAATAATTTATATATGTAAGGTTGGTTGTATTCCCAGCTGAAATAAACATGATCGTCAATCTCCCTAAGTCTTTCGTAAACTTCCTGATACCCCACGTTCCAAGCAGCCGCCGATCGACGGGGATAAAAAACAAAATAATCATAATAAAAATATCCGTATTGGATTAAGCCGAATAATAAACCGGTTAAAATAATTATTTTAAGCATTTTTGATTTCGCTTGGCTGAAGACAGCAGTTATTTTGGCTAATCCTAAACCGGCAAAAGAGTATATTCCGATCATAAACCCCAGCGACCGTAAACTGTGAGGCGAAATTCTAGTTATAACTGCCGGCAGCGGACCAACCGCTAGTAAAAATAAACTGGTTGGATCCGGTTTAAGCAAACCAATCACCGCCAGCGCCACAGTCAAATAGCTGATTTGACCGGCCGTTCCCGGTGCATGCCTCAAATTTTCATCACCCTGTAAAAGCAGGAAATTGGGATTAAAATGATTAAAATAATTGCTGATCACTGTTGTCAGCCGCATCTCCTCAACCCCGGTTTGCTGCGCTCGTAAAAAGGCGGTCGGTTCTTTTGAGTAAAAATAAACAATCGGAAGACAACCGATTCCGAATAAAATCAGAACCGCAATTTTTTTAAAATCTTTAGTTTTTAAAATTAATTTCAGTGTCAGCCAAGCCAAGAAGATCGGGGTTAAAATACGAAAGACATTATAAGTATATGCCGCCCCTAAAAATATCAAGGCGCTTAAAAAATATTTTTTATACAGCCAGACCAGCCAGCCGAGCAGAAATAGAAAAACCCCCCAATTAGCCTGCATCCCCGTTCTCGACAACGGAAAAATCCAAAATGAAAACAAAAATATTAAACCACTAATCAACCCGGTCGCTTTATTTTCTTTTTTAGACCAGATCAGATACCAGACTAAAGCACTGCCTAATCCGGCTAAAGCTGAATGTGCTCTCACTCCGAGGGTGCTTAACCCGAAAATACGGATCAAGGGGATTCCGGTGTAAATAAAGACCGGCAGTTTCCATTCGGCAAAAGCCCGAAAATGCATCGGTATAAACTGCCCCCATTCGTCCCGGCCGGTCTCGGCAATCATCCAGCTGTTATAGCCAAGCGAAGCTTCATCCACACTCAACCCCTTTGGGATAACACCTAGCTTATAAAGGCGTAAAAATATCCCCAATAACGCCAATATTATTACTAAATACTTAAAACTCGCTGATTTGAAACGCCGGTTCTCCATTTAAAAAATCCACCCTTTTTAAAACCGGATCTGACTCTAAAAAATCATCCGGCCTGCCAACTATTAATGTTTTTCCCTGATTAAAATATTTCTCCTTCATATCCGCCACTTGAGTTCCCTTGTCACCTAAATCCGGAAAAATAAATTTGTCAAATTGAGTAACCCAAACCCAGTCGTGTGCCTGATATCTGATCAAATTGGAATCCGTCTGATACTCGGCCGGCGGATATTTTACCCAGAACAAAGTAAAAATGTGCGGCTCGCCGTAATGTCTGGAAAAAATTATCCGGTCATAATTGTCATAGTGGCGATTGACATAGTCGAGGACTTGCTTGTATCCATACTGCCAATCCCTAGAATATTTAACCGGGTAAATATTGTGGTATTGATTTAAATAATAACCGAATTGGATAAACAACAGCATTGCTGAACCGAATGCAATTATATTTTTAAAATTCTTATTTTTTATCTTATTTAAAGCTTTAAAAAAGCCATAAGCGGTTATTAATTGATATGAAGGCAATACCACCAGAGTTCTCAAAGCATGGGGAATTGAATCACTGGTTATTGCTGCCGGAACTGCCGACAATCCGATCCAAGCGAGAAAGAATTTTAAAGTTTTTTTATCATCCCTGCCGGCTAGAAACCAAAACCCGGAAATCAAAAATGGGGCGCTGATTAAATACAGCTCGCCCATTGCCTGAACATGATGCTGGCGATGGCCGGCTCCTTTTAAAAATAGAAAGTCAGGCGAATAGTGGGCCAGATAATTTCCGCCGAAATAATAGACAAAGTGCGTTGCTTTATTATGAATCGCCCGAGGCAGCGGTGCCGGCAGGTTCAAATTACCGCGGGCTTCGTTTATTCTCAGCACAAACCCGGGATCAGTAACAAAACTTACTAGTTGATATCTTGACTGCCCGGTTTGGCTGAAGGCAATTGGGATCAAACTGCCGGCAAAGGCCAAAGTAATTAAAACTGCCGGAAAAAGATTTTTAATCGGCTTGGAAAAAATTTCCTTTCGATAAATATAAATCAGCGCCAATCCGAATAAAGGAATAAATACCCGCTCGGCGTTATAAGTATATAATGACAGCCCGAACAGAATTGCCGCCAGCGAATAATTTAGTTTATTTAATTTACCCCGCACAAAACAATATATTCCCCAAACTACCAGGCACATTGCGGTTGCCGCTTCAAATGAGGCCCGCGACAATTGCAAATGCCACGGTGAAATTGCTAATAAGAAAGCAGACAACAAGCCGATTTTTTCTTTTTTAAATATTTCTTTCCCCAAAAAATAGGTTCCCAAAACGGCAATAACGCCGACTGCCGCCGGGGTGATTCTTACTCCATATTCGTTTAAACCTAACAACCAGATTCCGGGAATCGATAAATATATCTGGCCGGGTAATTTATATTCGCCGAAAGACCGGAAATGGACCGGCATAAATTTACCCCATTCGTCCCGGCCGGTTTTTAATATTGAATAAGCATTGTATCCAATTGAAACTTCGTCCCAATTAAGCGACGGCGGCACTTTGTCCAACCGCCAAACCCGCAAAAATATACTTATTGAAATTATAAAAATGAAAAAGTGTTTCTTACTTATTTCCATCATCAATAGTTTTAAAACTTTTACTCTTCACGAGCGAATAAAGATAAATTATTGAAGCCGCACTTACAGCTCTAAAATTGTTCCGCCAGAAACTCGCCGGAAAAGTAAATAAAGCTTTTATTGGCTCGTAATCAGCCAATTGTTTAAAACCACCGCTAAACATCCCGATATGCAGATCCGGTTCAAAAAAAACTAAATGCGCTAAAAAGGAAACAAAGATAAGAATTATAGGCAAGTGAGCTTTTCGACTAAATTTCAACCAGTACCAAATAAGAAACGGGGTAAACCATAAAAACCACTGCGGGTGATAATGTGTCAAACTAAAAAATAAGCCGAGGACAGCAAAACCGCCGATCCATAAACCCGGGTCTTTACTCGAAAATACTCCTTTCCTAAAATAAGCCCAAAGAAATATCATAAAATAAACTAAGCTGAACAAGGGCAGGCCTTCTGCCGCGGTCACCGGCAGCTTCATATAAAACATCTTATCAGTTTGACTAGCCAATAAAGCGTTTTGTCTATATCCGGCAGAAGTCAAAAAATAAGGTAAAACAAACAACGCATAACTCCCCAAACCAACAAAAATAAGTTTTAACCTCTGCCAGAATTCTTTTCTCATGGTCAAAGCATAAATCGGAATAAGCAGTAATGGAAAAAGTTTAAATACTCCGCCGATACCCAACATAGCTGAAGCTAAATTATTATTTCCTTTCTTAAGAGTAAAGTAAAGCGACAAGATTATAAAAAACAAAGGCAAAATATCCAACTGTCCCATAGCAAAACTAGCATAGAGAGCTAAAGGATTGAAGAGCCAAATAATTAAGGCTTTTCTTTGTTTCTCCTCGCTAAAAAGCCGGCTTAAAAAATACGCAGTTGCCAAATCAAAAAACAAATAAGGAAGTTTTAGAATAAATAAATGCGTCATTAACTGGGACGTTCCTAAATATTGCCTTGCATTAAAGATGTATTGATTTAAAAATTCAAAATTGATTAAAGGACTGAATAAGAATATAAATACTCCAGGAATGATATAGGCCAATGGAGGATAGTTAAAAAGATAGGTTGGGAAAATTGAAAGGATTTTATCTGCTGGATCTAAATTAGGCAGGAAATCATAAAAGCTTAATAAACGCCCTTGTTTAACTGCTAAAAAACCGCCGAACACAATTGCTCTCAAATCATCATGAAAACCGACAAACATTAAAAATATTCTCAGTATTAGGCCTAAGAGAATTATTGCTTTCAGTTTGTTTTTATCGGTCATATTAATATTTTAGCAGAAAGATTTTAATAGATATTTTAATACTCTAAAAATTTACCCGCCGGTATCCTTACTCCCTGATATTTCTCTAGATTACCGAGTTCTTCAAGGTAAACTGCATTTATTTCACCGTCATAAAAAACCTCGAAAAAATTATTACCCGATAAAGCATTCTTTAAATTATTAGTTGGCAGCCACGGTAAATCCTGTTCAGACTGGATATTATAAAAAATAATCTGTTTGTGCTCTTTTATATCCGCATAATTATTATCAATGTGATCTTTTACCCGACGAGCTGTTTTTGCTCCTTGAACAACCCAATGCGTTTTATAACTTAAAACTAAGCTGAAAAATGAAGTTAGACAGAAAAATACGAGAAAAACAATCTTGAGCCTTGAATTTTTTATTATCTGGCTTAAAACAAAAACTACTCCAATCATCGGCAAAGTTAAATAAAATACAAACTTGTGCCAGGGTAGGAATACAACCGGCAGCAAAGTAACCACAAACCAAACAAAACCAAAGATAAAGGTTATATATTTTTCAAATAAATATTTAAGCTGGTTGAAGAAAATAATTAGCAAAACTAATATTTGCAGGCCAAAAAGAACTATAACTATTTGAACCCATGGCTTCCACAAAAATAAACGCTGATTAATATTTAATCCTGGACCAATAAAGTCAACAAACATTTCAGGTAAATTCAAAGACCATAATCCATACCAAGCCAAAGTATTTAAAATTCTTGGAGAAAAATCCCAAATATAAGAGTCCCCCTGAGGAAGCCCTGCCTGCAGTTTAAAAAATCCATAGATTAAGTCCAATATTGCAAAAGGTAGCAACAAGGTAATCAATTTAGTCCATTTGAAATTTAATCGATTTTGAAGCTTTAAATAAAAAAAGATTAAACCTAAAACAAGCGGTAAAACAACTGCTGTTTCTTTTGACATTAAAGAGAAAATAAACAATAAAATTGCCCCCCGGTATAAATAATTTTCTTGAGTAAGTAGAAACTTAGTAAATAAATAACAAGAAAAGATAAAGTTAAAAGCTAAACCGATCTCCTGATGTGCCCCTAAAAAATACAATTTAGAAAAATGGCTTGAAGAAAGCGCGTAAAGAAAGGTGGCAGTTAATGCTGTTTCCTGTTTTTGAGTTAATTCAAATATTAATTTATAAACTAAACCAATTACTAAAGCAAAGAAAAAGAAATTTAATATATGCATGAAAAGCGGTTTGTAATTCAGGATATTAGCGCCGACAAAATAAAATACCTGAGTGGTTAGGGGGCGGTAATAATTCCATCCTTCTGGATTATTAAGTGGATTAAAAAAAGAAGCAAATTCTTTTATCGATTCCGGCCGTGAAATCTTAAAGTGAAAAAAATCATCATGAGTAAAGAAATTGGTAAAAGAGGGAAGAAAAACAATAAAAGAAAAAAGGATAATCAAAATTATTTTTTTAGTTTTTTTTGACATTTCTGGCCGAGCCAAATAATAAAATTAACTAAGTAGTGCTTGATTGGGCCGTGATACTTTT
>CAZDJQ010000013.1:0-10963 GCA_964505765.1 uncultured Gammaproteobacteria bacterium
TATCGGTCGGCGTTGCACTTAAACTTGGTTTTGGACTCGGCAGTGGAGTTTGAGTGGGTTCAACCGTTGGCGTATTCTCAAGGCTCTCAGCCAAAACCTGCTCAGTCTGTTCTGCCGCTTCAAATTCATAATTCGGACTGTGTTCGCCCTGATTAGTTGATATTTTAAGATAATACTGGCCAGCCGGACTATCTTCTTTAATCTTAACTGTTAAATCTCCTGCCGCCTCACCGTTTTTATTAATTTCAACTATTGGAAATAATTCCCAACTGCTGGTGTCATGCAACCAGCTGCCGTCTTCCGCTTGAATTCTCCCTAAATTCATTTTATTTGTCTCTTGGCCGATCCGTGCTTTCAGCCGAAAACTAGAATCCTGTTCAAAATCAGTCAAAATATAGCCAACATTAAAATCCTGCCCCACTTTTAGATTTTCAGAATTAAAGTCAGCTTTTATTGCTGGATCTTTGCTTTCCGGTTCACTAGCCGGCATCTCCTCAACCGCCGGTGCTAGAGAAGGTTCTTCAGCTACACCAAAATAAATATCATCAAATAATGGTGGATTTTCAGGATCAGGTTCATTTAAATAGGCATAGCATTCTATTCTCGACTTTACTGCTCCTTGTGGAGGTTCTAAATTTTTTAAACTTAAAATTTGAAATGAACTTTCTTGTTCAGTTGTTATGACTTCCTCTTTGCTAATCTCACCTAAATCACTGTCTAACCACTTTAATCTTAATTTAATATTGCTAATGTATTCATCGTTAAGAACTACCTTTCCAGTTGCCTCATAGTTATTCCCCTCAATAATTTCAATATCTTGAAAAATATAGGCCCAACCCTTTGAATCGTTTTTTGTTATTTGTGTAACATTACTTCCGTTAATCTTGATGGAAGAACAAACTGCAGTAGATGGCTTACAGGCCCAATCTTCTAATCCATTATCAAAAGTGGAATTTTTTAAAAGATTGGAGGCAAAGATGGAGCTACAAAAAACAAAATGCAAGAAAAAAAGACCGAAGAAAACAGAAATAATACTAGGCATTAAACAAGAATAACAGAAAAGTCGGCTAATTAGCAAGTATTTTCCTATATTAAAAAAACTACCGCCATTTTATTAAAAAATTTATTTTAAATATCAGAAAAACCCAACAAATTTTCAACTCAAATGTCAATTATAATGTCCGATCGGACATAATAATCGAGAAACTATAAGATATTATTTATTAAACCACCATCCCTTTTCTTTATCAAGTTTATCTAGATCAAGGGTTTTTTGGAGGTAAATTGATCATTTTCAATTTTTTGCTATTGTTTTTCTGAACCACTCATGAGAAGTAAAAAGATAGCCAAAAGCTAAATAAAAAGACCAGTTAATCATATAGATCAAAGCCAAACCAAATCTAAATTTCAAAAATAACAGCGCCAAAAACCCGCTGAATATAAAAGAAGCGGTAACAAATATCTTGACTACCGCACTCAAACTGGAAATCAGCAACAGCGGCAGATAGGCAACCCCGAAAACAAAACTAAACAAAATGATTCCCTTTACCGGAGGAATCCCATTAGAAAACAAAAGCGCAATTAAAATCGCCGTCATTAATACCTGAAAAGAAATCTCAAAGCTTTTAGAAATAAAAAATCGGTAATCGATCGGCATTAATTCTGGTTCATCCAGATTTATTGTTGATTTCTTTTCCTTAAGTTTAGCAAAAATATAATATTTAAAAACTAAAAACGACCCGAGCAAAATTAAACATTCCCACCCGAATCTGGTGCTGATCAGCCCAATCTCAAAATTAAATATAAAAAAAACAAAAATAGAAGCGAAAACAAAATAAAAACAAGTAGTCAAATAATTTTCAATGTAGTTTACATTGTGTTTGACTAAAAAAAAGTTAAAATAACCCAATATCGTCCACCACAGAATAAACCAGAACAGAATATTAATTAACAACTGCATAATTCAGTATAGCACCTACATAGCCACGTAATTAATGTGAAGATAGTAGGTCGACATTGAAGAGTCGTTGTGTTCAACCCTGACATAAGGTAGGTTGCAGGGCTGGCCGGTAACAAAATCATAACTTATTGAGTAACTGCCTCGATATAAAACCCCGTCAGCTACAGTGTAGACATTTAACGATGATCCTTTAATATCAATTCCGCTGTGCCAACAGTAAATTCCCGCCGGACAAGCAACCGATCTCACCCATGAGCTATCTCCATAACCTTGGGTTAGCGTTATTGTCGGTGACATCGGCCAATCCCAATCACCGGACGGGTTAAATGGATCTCCGCCGGTTTGGTTATCATGATCAACCGATTTAAGTTTATCAAACGGATTAATCGTATTGCCGTTATTTTTGATTGTAAAATGCAGATGCGCCCCGGTCGAACTGCAAGAAGCGGAATTAATTAGAGTCGCTATTACATCTCCCTTGCTTACCTCACCAACTTCAACCTCATCACCCCGACCGGCCAAAATCGCTTGAATTGCTTGATACTCCGACCTTGCCTGAGCCAACATTTCCTGGTATCTTTTTTCGTCATTTCTAGTCACCTCAAGCAAATATTCCTTGTCTCTTTTTTGGGCGTCCAGCTGGGCTTTTTGCTCAGCCAACTGCTGTTGAAGCATCTCCAGCTCCTGCTGTCTCTGCTCTTTTTCTTGTTTCTGGTGATCATAATCACTCCTTATCTGCTCCATTGTCAACAGGGTTTCTCGGTCATTTATTTGAGCTACCCGAAGATAATGCGCCCTTTTAAAGAAATCTGAAAAATTATCAGAGGCAAAGATTAATTCCAACGGCTGGATCCGGCTGGTTTTATAAGAAGCAACCACCCGGTTGATAAATAAAACAGAAACCTCATTAAGAGAAATGTCTAAAATTCCTATCTTGTCTGTTAAACTGTCAATCTGCGCTTTTAGTAGTTCAATCCTGTTTTGAGTTTGGTTAATTTTTAAACTAGTTAATTGGATTTCTGAATCCATATAACTAATTTGACCTTCCAGTGTTTCTTCTCTTGCCCCGAGCTCGGCAATTTTCTCTCTCAATTCGCTTATTTCGTCTTCAAGCTCTGACAGTTCCTTCTCTCGGCTGTCTTCCGCTAATAAGACCGGTGAGGAAAAGCTGAAAAGAAGAATTAAAAATAGAAAAAAAGAAATTAGCTTTCTTTTCATTTTTTTAAGTATCTGGCTGCGGCTATACTCGAGGCAATTAAACCCAAAATCATGCCGCCAATCATTTCTAAACCCAAGATTATCCCCATCTGCTCGAGACTTGGAATTACTTGAATTGGAGCAAAAAAGTGGTTAACTTTATCCTGCCAATAATAAAGTCCGCCGAAAACTAAACCCGATCCAATTAAACTCCCCCAAAAACCATAAAATATTCCTTCCAACAAATACGGCGCCTGGATATAAAACCCGGTTGCCCCCAATGACCGCAGGGCATTAATCTCCTGCCGGTGAGTGGCTAATTTCATCCCGATAATCACCATAATTACTGCTAGAGAAATAAAAGTTAAAAATGCCGCTGCCCCCAAACCGCCGTTCCTTATTACACCGGTCCAGAAGGAAAGATTTTCAACAATATCTTTCTGGTAAACCACTTCTTCAACTAAATCGGTTTCAGATCTTAGCGCTTCAGCGGCGGCGCTTAAATATTCCGGACCTTCAGCAGATATTTCCAGTGACGCCGGCAGAATATCAGCGCTAACCATTTCCAATAACAGCGGATTATCTTGATTCTGCTCACGATACAATTCTAAAGCTTCTTGTTTAGAGATAAATCTAACCTCTTTTATCCCCTCCAAGCCGGCTAAGTCATCTTGGACTTGTTCAACTTGGGACTGGTTGGCTTCGTCCTTTAAAAAGGCGGTCACTTCCGGCCGTTCTTGAAAATAATTCAGTAATGACCCAAAGCCGATTATTAACACGGCCAATAAAGAAACTAATAAAAAGTTAAGCCACATTACCAAAAAAGCCGATATACTTTGAAACGGCGATCGGCGGATATGGTACCACATTCTTGTAAATGGGCCGATTTTAACTTTTGTCTTGGTCATTTTTTTCGATTAAATCATTAACCAGCTTTCCTTTAGCAATTTCAATCGTCCGTTTGTCCATTGACTTAACTATATCAAAGTCATGAGTTGACATAATTACGGTTGTCCCCTTTTCATTAATTTTTTTTAATAAGTTCATTAACTCCCAACTTGTTTCCGGATCCAAATTCCCGGTCGGCTCATCAGCCATAATCAGCTTGGGTTCAGTTATTAATGCTCTGGCTAAACAAACTCGCTGCAGTTCTCCACCGGACAGTTGAAGCGGGAAAAAGTCAAGTCTTTTCTCTAAGTTGACCACCTTCAGAACTTTTTCTAATCTCTTCTGGCGGTTGCCCTTTTTATCGCCAACAACGTCCAGCGCCACCAAAATATTTTCCCTAACTGTTTTATTGTTCAATAACCGATAATCTTGATAAATTACTCCCATTGAGCGGCGTAATTCTAATATTTTCTTCGGCCGGGCTTCATTCAAATTGGTTTTTTCGACCCAGACTTCCCCCTTGGTCGGCTGATATTCGCCTAAAATTAACTTAAGAATCGTGGTTTTTCCGGCACCGGATCGTCCGGTAATAAAAACAAACTCGCCTCGGTCTACCTTTAAACTCATATCTTCTAAAGCGGTAATTTCTCCGAATTTTTTGTCAACTTGATCTAATTTTATTTTCATTATTTATTTTAAAACCTTGACCGCTCCAACATCCATTAACCATCCTGCTTTTTGACCGGCAAAAGTTTCGCCAAAAATGGTAACTTTATGGTCAACAAACTGATCTAGATTGACAATTGAAGAAGTTAAATAAGCGGTCTGCGATTCGCCGCCCTCTCTCTCCAACTGATGAGTGCCTTCTCCCTCTATTCCTCCCTTTTTAATCACCCCGGTTGCTTCACTGGAAAAAATCTCGTCTTTACTGCCGTATGTCTTTCCCGCTTCGACTTTAGCAACATCTCCGGTTTCCGAAACTTCTTCCACCTTCTCAGCGCTGATTCCGGATTTTTGCGTTAATTTCGTCAACCCAAAACCGCTACCGACTCCTAAAATAACAATTAAAACGGCCAGACCGACATAAACCCAGGTCTTTTTAGTTTTAATATCAAGATTCAGCGGTTTAATCCTACTTTCCTGCTTTGGTTCATTAATTTCATTTTCTAAAGTCATTTTTTTCTCCTTTTAAACCTTAAAAATTAAATAATAAATCTATTTCAACTTATACCATACTCAATTACATCTCATTTTGCAACCTTAACTCCGCCTCAATAAACATATCCAGATCCCCATCCAGAACTGACTGCGCATCTTTAGTCTCAACTCCGGTCCGCGTGTCTTTAACCAGTTGATAGGGATGCAAAACATAATTTCGGATTTGCCGGCCCCAAGTTGGGACATAATTTTCCCCTTTCAATTCCTGTTTTTTCTTTTTTCTCTCTTCCTGTTTTTTCTCCCATAATTTAGCCTGTAAAATCTGCATTGCCACTTGGCGGTTCTTGATTTGACTTCTCTCCGCCTGCGAAGAAACGGTAATCCCGGATGGTTTATGCTTTAACCTAACTGCCGTTTCCACTTTATTTACATTCTGCCCGCCGTGGCCGCCGGCTCGAAACGTTTGTATTTCCAAGTCATTTTCATCAATTTCAATCTCTTTGTTATCTTCTAAAACCGGCAAAACTTCAATTTTGGCAAATGAGGTTTGGCGCAGATTCTGAGCATTAAAAGGCGATACTCTTACTAAGCGGTGAACGCCGGCTTCTCTTTTTAGATTCCCGTATGCATAAGAATCCGATATTCTTAAAGTAGCCGATTTTATTCCGGCTTCTTCACCGGGAACAACATCAACCACACTGACGTTCCAATTTCGGCTTTCAGCATACTGCATATACATTCGCTGCAGCATTGCCGACCAATCCATTGCTTCCGTCCCCCCTTGGCCGGCGTGGATGGAAAGTAAAGCATCCTTTTCATCATATTTTCCGGTAAAATAAGTCCTTAACTCCAATTTTGACAACTGCTGGTCAAGTTTTTTAAGCTCATTATTTAAATCTTGAAATAATTCCCGGTCTTTTTCGTTTGCCATCTCTGCTAACTCTCTTATTTCTGCAATTTTGGAATCAAATTCTTTAATTAAATCCAGTTCATTTTTAAGCTCGCCTAAATGGCTCATTATCTTTTGGCCTTGCTGCGGATTATCCCATAAATCTTCCTGCTGGCTTTTCTTCACCAGCTTTTTATATTCAGCCTGCAGTTCGGGCAGACGGAGGCCTTTTTTAACCCGCTTGAACCGGTCGCTTAAATCTTGTAGTTTGTTTGCTAATTTATTCATTTTCTTCAATTTGTTTAATTAATTGATCGGCTACTTGTCTGATAATTTGCTTTTTTATCTCTTTCCGCTGATCTTCTGAAAATCCTTTTACCTCTCCCATTGCCTGATTAATTTTATCCTCAACCTCTTGCGCCAATTCTGTCTCTTCAATTATCTCCACACTCTTCGGCATAATCTCGCTCTTAAACCTATCTAACTGTTGGTCGACTACCGCCGGCAGCTGAACCTGCGTTCCGATTACCTTATCGGAATCAGACTTTAATTGTAAATCCGCTAACCAATAAATCGCCCCGCCGACAATCAGTCCAAAGAGTATCAACCGAATTATCTGTTTTCCGGTCATAACTTATTTTACCAAAGATTTGAAGCTACTCATATTTGGGGTAACAGCATTTTTTGTATTTTTTACCACTGCCGCACGGACAGGGATCATTACGCCCCGGGCTGGGCTGGTCGGAAACCACCGGTTCAACTTTAGGATTACCGGCTGGCTGCCCCTCGGTTTCACCCGGAACAAACATCTCCCCCCTTGTTTCAGTCACACCGGCTCGTTCCGCCGCTCTCGGGGTAACCTGGACTCTCAATAACCTCCGGCTGGCATGATAATCAACTTTGGCCAGCAGATCCTGAAACATTTCGTAGCTTTCTTTCCGGTATTCAACCAGGGGGTCTCTTTGACCGTATCCTCTTAACCTAACCCCTTCTTTTAAACTATCCAGTGCGGTTAAGTGGTCTACCCAAAGATTATCAAGCGTATGGAGCAGAACTTCCTTTTCAATTTCACGCATTGGTGCCCGGCCTAATATTTCTTCTCTGGCTTGATATATCTTCTTAAAATGACGATTAAAAGTATCTTCTATTTCTTCCGGCTCCAGCCCCGAAATTTCCTCTTCTAAACTTTGTCGTTTTTCCCCTTCCGCCAGCGGAACTATATCGCTGAAACCGAGAACAATCTTTTTCTTGTCCAATTCCCCGGTCTCCATTGAAAAGCCGGTATTGATAATCACCTTAATCTGGTTTTCCACCAAATCCACCACCCGCTGTTCAAGGGCTTCCGGTTTATTCTCAAATTCATCTAATATCTCCCGGCGCCGGCCGTAAACAATTTCCCGTTGTTTATTAACAACATCATCAAACTCAACTAAACTTTTCCGGATATCATAATTAAACCCTTCCACCTTAACCTGGATTTGTTTAATCATCTTACTGACCATTGGGTGACTGATCGGCGCTCCTTCCGGCATATTTAACCGCTCCATCATCCCGGCGATTTTCTCGCCTCCAAAAATCCGCATTAAGTCATCTTCCAAAGAGACAAAGAATTTCGACGCTCCGGGATCACCTTGACGTCCGGACCGCCCTCTTAATTGGTTATCAATTCTCCTGGCTTCATGACGTTCAGTTCCAATTACATATAAACCCCCTAAATCAAGCACTTTTTTATTCTTCTCCTGCCACTTCTCGTCTGCTTTTTCATATTTAGCCTCTGATAATTGCGCTTTTTCGGGCGGTTCTCCTCCCAACACAATGTCCACTCCCCGGCCGGCCATATTTGTCGCAATAGTCACTGCTTTCGGCTCCCCTGCCCGGGCAATTATTTGAGCTTCCCGTTCATGATGCTTAGCGTTTAAAATTTCATGCGGGATATTTTTCTTTTTCAAAAAATTAGACAGCATTTCACTTTTATCAATCGATGTTGTCCCAACCAAAACCGGCTGGCCCTTTTGGTTGCTGTCATCAATTTCATCCGCTACTGCCGCATATTTCGCCCTTCGGGTCTTATAAATCTGATCAGGATAGTCTTTCCTGATTACCGGCTCATTTGTCGGCATTACTAAAACATCCAGGTTGTAAATCTTCTTGAATTCCTCTTTTTCTGTTTCGGCGGTTCCGGTCATTCCGGACAAAACTTCGTATTTACGGAAATAATTTTGAAAAGTTATTGTCGCCCAGGTCTTGGACTCCTTTTGAATTTCCACTCCCTCTTTCGCTTCAACCGCTTGGTGCAGTCCGTCTGACCACCGTCGTCCGTGCATTAACCGGCCGGTAAATTCATCAACGATAATTACCTGTCCGTCCTTCACCACATAATCGTCGTCTTTTTGAAACAAAGTCCTCGCCTTCAAGGCGTTTTCTATCTGATGAATCGTGTCAAAATCTTCTTCATAAAGATTATTAACTCCCAATTTACGCTCCACTTTGCGAATTCCGTATTCAGTCAGCATTGCCATTCTGGCTTTTTCGTCAATTATGTAGTCGGTTTCCGGAAAAAGTTCGTCTGCCAATTGGGCGTATTTATAATATTTTTCGGTAGGTTCCTGCTGAGGGGAAGAAATTATCAGCGGCGTCCGGGCTTCGTCAATTAAAGCAAAGTCAATTTCATCGACAATCGCAAAATAATGTCCCGGTTGAACCACATCATCCAGCTTTCTCGCCATATTATCTCTTAAATAATCAAAACCAAACTCATTATTTGTCCCATAAGTAATATCCGCCTGATAGGCGGTCTTCCTATCGGTTGGTTTTAAATGCCTCAATCGTTTGTCGTCAGCCGGTTTTTTAAAATCTGAATCATAAATAAACGATTCATCCGGAACTATACAGCCGACGCTTAATCCCAAGTAATCAAAAATTTCGCTCATCCAACCGCAGTCTCGGCGGGCCAGATAATCATTTACGGTAACTAAATGCGCTCCCTTGCCTTCCAATGCTCTTAAATAAAGCGCCGGAGTGGCGGACAAGGTTTTGCCTTCACCCGTCTTTTGCTCAGCTATCTTGCCCTCCCAAAGACTCACCGCCGCCACCATTTGAACATCAAAATGCCGCATTCCGGTCGTTCTTACTGATGCTTCTCTAACCACGGCAAAGGCTTCGGGAATCAATTCCTCCGGATTAGTTCCGGACTCAATATCTTCTCGAAACTTATCTGTTCTTTTTCTCAACTCCTCTGCCGAAGCTTTTTTAACTTCGTCTTCATAGCTGTTTATTTGATCAACTATTTTTTGCAGGCGTCTAAGTTGACGTTCGTTATAACCGAATAGCTTTTCCAGCACATTTACCATACTTGTATATTATAAAGGAAGTAAATTATAAAGACTAAAACATCTCCTAAAATCACCTCCGTCTAATAAACCTCAACGATCGTGGAAGAAAATTAGACGGCGAACTAATAAAAATTTTCATTTAATCACTTCTTTGCCGACATACTGTTGAAGGATTTGAGGGACTCTGATTGAGCCGTCTTTTTCCTGATAGTTCTCAATTATTGCCAATACGGTTCTATCGGCAACAGCGGTGGCGTTAAGCACATGCACCTCTTTGTTCCCCTGGTCTGTCATTACTTTAATATTCAACCTTCTGGTTTGAAAATCACTGCAATTACTGCAGGAATGGGTTTCCCGGTATTGTTTTTGGCCTGGGAACCAAGTTTCAATATCATACATTCTTCTGTTCGGAAAAGGTAAATCGCCGGTGCAAACATTCACCACTTGGTACGGCAGCTGAATTTCCTGCATTATTTCTTCCTGAATTTCAAGCATCTGCTTGGTCATTTCATCAGAAATTTTTAAATCCGGCTGAGTGTAGACATTCATCTCGACCTTGTTAAACTGATGAACCCGGAACATTCCCCTGGTATCCCGGCCGTAACTGCCGGCTTCCCGCCTGAAACAAGATGAAAAATTAACATACTTAACCGGCATTTCATCTAAATTAAATAACTCATCAGCGTGCATCGGAATGACGGTATGTTCTGACGATGAGGCTAAAATTAAATCATCTTCTTGAGTCTGATACATCTCCCGCCATTGATCATCGGCTGACCAGTCAACATAACCCAAATTCCTCTCCACATCTTTTTTTAAAATCGAAGGCGGAATAATCGGAATGAATCCCTTTTGGGCCAGTTTTTTAAATACATGCCACATTAATCCCATTTCCAGCAAAGCGGCTTGGTTTTTAAAATAGCCAAACCTGGGACCGGAGACTTTCCCGGCCCGGTCAACATCAATTATGTCTAAATGTTCTCCTAATTCCAGGTGGTCTTTCGGGCTGAAATCAAACTCTGGTTTGTCGCCAACAGTTTTAACAACCTTATTCTCTGACTCGTCTTTGCCAATCGGCACATCATCAGCCGGAATATTGGGAATTTTATATCCTGCTTCCTGCCTTTGTTTTTCTAATTGTTGAAGCTTATCTTCTAATTCTTGTAAGTTTTGTTTTAATTTTTTCCCTTTTTTAATTATTTTTTCCGGCGGTTTTTCTCCTTTTTGCTTAAATTCTTCAACCAAATTATTTCTTTCCTGCCGAATATTTTCTACTCTCTGTATTTGGTCCCGCCATTGTTTATCCAGTTCAAGCCAAGCGTCAACCAAGTCCGGATTGTAACCTTTATTCTTGGTTCCCTGCCTAACTTTATCTGGGTTATTTCTAATAAAATCTGGATCAAGCATATCTTTAGTAATTCGTAATTAGTAATTAGTAACAAGTAAACTGTCCACCATCTACTCTCTACAATCCCAGTCTGCTGCTAACCTCCTGCATCGCTTTAAGGTTTATCTCGATAAATCTTTCTAAAGGAATCC
>CAZDJQ010000013.1:11063-22103 GCA_964505765.1 uncultured Gammaproteobacteria bacterium
CTAACCTCCTGCATCGCTTTAAGGTTTATCTCGATAAATCTTTCTAAAGGAATCCCTAATTGTTTACATTGCAAAATATCTTCCCTCCTGGCGCCGGCGGCAAAATTCTTTTCTTTAAACCTATTTAAAACATTTTCCGTTTTTACATTCTCCAATTTACCGTTCATCACTAATGCCGTAGCAACTATCAGGCCAGTCAAAGGGTCAACAGAATAAAGCCCCCAAGCCATGTTGGTTTTCGGCTTAACTGCATTATGAGAATAATTGTGGGCGGCAATTGCATGCAAGACATTATCCGGCAGCTTTATTCCTTCTTGTTCTAATATCTGGCCGGTCATTGTTCCGTGTTCCTCTTCGGAAATACCGTCTTGATAGTCAAGGTCATGAGCCAGCCCGGCTAGCTTCCATTCGTCAATATTTGTTTCTCCGATCTCCCGGGCAATTGCTTCCATACAAGCTTCACTGGCCAGCATATGCTTAATTATATTTTCTTGCTTGACCTGCTGTTTAATTATGGTTAGTATCGCTTCTCTTTTAGCCATTTTTTCTTGGTTTCATTATCGGAAACAAAATAACGTCGCGGATTGACGGAGAATCAGTCATCAACATTACCATCCGGTCAATCCCAATCCCAATTCCCACATTCGGCGGTAATCCCTGTTCCAAAGCGTTGATATAATCATCATCCATCGGGTGAGCTTCATCATCTCCGCCTCGTCCTTTTTCCTCCTGTTCTTCTAATAATTCTCTTTGGACTAAAGGATTTATCAATTCGGAATAACAATTAGCCACTTCCCAGCCGTTAATAAACGGCTCAATCCGCTCAATTAAATCGGGATTATCACGATGCCTTTTGGCCAGCGGCGCCAGCTCCTTTGGATGATCGATAATATGGACCGGCTGAATTAATTTATGCTCGCATAATACTTCAAAAAGCTCCCCGATCAATTCGCCTCTGCTTAGGTTTGTTTCTATATCGTGTTTTTCAGCCAATTGTTTCAAATCCTGATCAGACAGTTTATCAATTTCAATTCCGGCATGTTTTTCCAACGCCTCTGCCATTGTCAATCTCTCCCACGGAGTTTTTAAATCAATCTCAGTGCCCTGGTATTTAATCTTTGTTGTCCCCAAAACCTTTTTGGCTACCGCTTCCCAAAGCTCCTCAGTTAGTTTCATCGCATCAAAATAATCCTTATACGCCCATTGAATTTCTATCATTGCAAACTCCGGGTTATGGGTTTTATCTGCTCCTTCATTTCTAAAACATGAGCTTAAATCATAAACTTTTTCAAACCCGCCGACCAAAAGCCGTTTCAAATGCAGTTCATAGGCAATCCGTAAATACATTTTCATATCCCAAGCATGTATGTTAGTTATAAACGGCCGGGCATTGGCGCCGCCGTATTGAGTCTGCAGAATCGGAGTCTGGACTTCTATAAATCCCCTTTCATCTAAGAATCCCCTAATTGCTTTATATATTTCCGCTCTTTTCTTAAATTTCTCTCTCACTTCCGGATTCATAACTAAATCCAAATATCTTTTCCGGTAACGCTCTTCCTTGTCCTTTAACCCGTGCCATTTTTCCGGCAGCGGTTTTATCGCCTTTGCCAAAATTTTAAATTCTGCTGCTTTTATCGACGTCTGGCCGGTATCAGTTTTTACCACTTCTCCAATCACTCCTAAAAAGTCTCCAACGTCTATTAAATCTAAAACCTGATATTTATCATTTAAATCTTCTGCCGTAAGCCATAGTTGAATTTCACCGGTTGAGTCCTGAAGGTCAATAAAAGCAAGTTGGCCGTGTTCTCGGACCGCCATTATTCTCCCTGCTGTTTTTACTTTTTTATCTAAACTGTTTAAAGCTTGTTTAATAGAAACTTCTTTATCAAACTTAGGAGGATAAGGGTTGATCCCGCGCCGTCTAAGCTTTTCAAGTTTTTCTATTCTATTTTGTCGGATGCTTTCTAGTCTGCTTTCAGCCATTATTAAGATTCTAACAGATTTATTTTATTTCCAAAACTTTATATTCAATTTCACCATTCGGAGTTTCTATCTTCGCGCTTTGCCCCTCATTTTTGCCGATTAAACCTTGGCCAATTGGAGATCTATATGAAATTTTTCCTTTTAAAGGGTTGGCTTCCCCGTCACCGACTATTTGAATTGTTTTCTCACCGCCGTTTACTTTAACTTTAATTTCGGTGCCAAAACCAACTGCTCCGTTTTTCTCCTTGCTTCTTATTTCTGCATTAACCAACTTTTGGTCTAAATCACCAATTTGATTCCGAACGATAGTAAGCGACTCCCGCAAATTATGGTATGCGGAATTTTCAGATAGATCGCCTTCCTGACGCGCTTCTTCCATATCTTCCACTAGCCGGTCGCGCTCAGTTTTAAGATCTTCAAGTTTTTGTTTTAGTTTTTTGTATCCTTTTTTGGATAAAATTGTTTTATTCTTGTTCATTTTTAAATCCTTTCTTTAGTTAAAAAAAAAGCCTCCGAAGTTTCGGAGGCCAATTAATTTACCAATAAATTGCCTCTTAATTACATTGTAAACTTCTTGTAAACAAATAACACAAATTCGGGTTCTGTTTTGGGTAACATCTTGGTTTATTATACCAATTACCGGTGGGTAGTCAAATAAAATTTAGTGCTCCTACGGGGATTTGAACCCCGGTCTTCAGGATGAGAACCTGATATCCTAAACCACTAGACGATAGGAGCATAAATTAATTTTAGCATATTATTCCGATGAATACAGGCTTAGTTTATCGCCTTGGGGATTACTTGATCCAACCGCTTGACAAAGATAAATTCAAGTTTATCTTTAACTTCATCAGGAACATCATAAAGGTCTTTTTTATTTTTTCTGGGTAAAACCACACTTTGCAAACCGGCCCGGTGGGCGGCTAGAATCTTTTCTTTAACTCCGCCGATTTCCAACACTCTGCCTCTTAAGGTAATTTCTCCGGTCATTCCGATATTGCGTTTAACTTCTTTTCCCGTTAATGCCGAAATCAACGCCGATGCAATTGCAATCCCGGCCGAAGGGCCGTCCTTTTTAACCGCTCCTTCTGGAACGTGAATATGAAAATCTGTTTTTTTGGCAAAATCTTTATCTTTTATCCCAAATTCTTTCCAATTACTGCGGACATAAGAAAGGGCCGCTTTACACGACTCTTTCATCACATCACCCAACTGCCCGGTCAACACCAAATTCCCTTTGCCCGGCATCAAAGCCACCTCTATGAATAGGATCTCTCCACCGGTTTGAGTCCAAGCTAACCCGGTTGAAACCCCGACTTCGTCTTTTTTCCCCTTCAGCCGGTGGGAAAATTTCGGCGGTCCCAGTAATCGGTGAGCGGTCTGGATATTCATTTTGGCCTTCAGTTCTTTATCTTCCGCTTTTCTTTTAGCAACTTTACGGCATAACTTGGCAATCACCCGCTCCAACTCTCTTACCCCCGCCTCACGGGTGTAACGGGTAACCAAATCTTTCGCTAACTTATCGGATAATTTAAAATCATCTTCGGTCAGCGCATGCTGCCGCAATTGTTTGTGGAATAAATGTTTTCGGCCGATTTCAACCTTTTCCTCTTCTGTATAGCCTGAAAATCTAATTATTTCCAACCGATCTAAAAGCGGTCCGGGAATAGTATCGGTAACATTTCCGGTTAAAATAAAAAACACATCTGATAAATCATAAGGGACATCAAGGTAATGATCTGAAAATTCGCAATTTTGTTCCGGATCCAGTGCTTCCAGCAACGCCGCAGAAGGATCACCCCGGAAATCCTGGCCGACCTTGTCAATTTCATCCAGCATAAACACCGGGTTGGTGGTGCCGGCATCTTTAATCCCCTGAATAATTCTTCCCGGCAGGGCGCCGACGTATGTTCGTCTGTGGCCCCTGATTTCTGCTTCATCCCGGATTCCGCCCAACGAAACCCGAACAAATTCCCGGTTTAAAGCTCGGGCAATTGATTTACCCAATGAAGTTTTACCGACTCCGGGCGGCCCGATAAAACACAAAATATTACTGCCGCCGTTGGCATCTTTTGGGTTGCCTTTTTTATTCTCCTGATTCCGCTGTTCTTTAAGTTTCATTACGGCTAAATATTCAGTAACCCGCTCCTTAACATCTTTCAGGCCGTAATGATCTTGATCCAATCGTTTCTTGGATTTATCCAGACTTACTCCCTGCTCGCTTTTTTCCTGCCAAGGAATCTCTGTCAACCACTCTATATAAGTCCGGGTGTAGCTGGCGCCGGGAGCAAAAGCATTCATCTTCGCTAACCGATCCAATTCTTTAAGAGCTTTCTTTTGCACTTCTTTCGGCATTTTAGCCTTTTTAATTTTTTTACGTAGTTCCATAATCTCATCATCATCGCCGCTGGCGCCTAATTTTTCCAACTCTTTATCAATTGCTTTTTTTCGTTCTCGAAGAATGTTTTCCTTCATCCGCTTCTCAAATTTATCTTTGGTCTTTTTTTCAATTGATTGATCCAAACGTAAAACTTTTATTTCGTGATTTAACTGATCCGAAACTGCTTTTAGTCGTTTATAAAGCGACTTCATTTCCAGAATTTTTTGTTTATCCTCGACACTCATGTCAAGGCTCAAAGAAATTCTATCGACTAATTCCGACAAATTGATTTTTTCGTTCTGGCTCAGCTTGCGGAGGATAACCGGATCAAAACTTCGGCCCAAATTAAAGGCTTCTTTAATTTTCCTAACGATATGATCAGCCAAAATCTTTAATTCCCCCTCTTCTGCTCCCGGCACCGATTCAAACCGGCCGGCTTCCGCCTGCCAATAATCCTCAATTATCTCTACCTTGTTAATTACTACCCGTCTAACCCCTTTGAAGGAAGCATGCACCGTGCTGTCAACCCGGACTAAGTGATCAATTTCACAAACAACCCCGACATCATAAACATCTTCTTGCCCTGGTTCATCCATTCCTGAATCTTTTTGAGCGACAACAATTACTTTTTCGCCGTCATCATATGCTTCCAGCAAACCATTAATTGATTTAGTCCGGCCGAAGATAACCGGAAGTTCAATAAAAGGAAACGGAACCTGGTTCCTGAGCGGAATTAGAGGAAGCTTTACTTGGTCTTGATTGTTTTTATTAGACGGTAGTAATATAGTCATTTTTATATTAGCAGTCTATCAGAATATTTGCTAATTGTCAATTCCTCCTAGGTAGTATTTAGCAATACCACAATTGCTTATCTTAAGTGCTAAAACTGCTAATGTCAAATAATTTTAGTGTCCCTGTATAATATAAAGTATGAAATCAGGAACAGTCTTAATTGTCGGCCGGCCGAATTCCGGAAAATCAACTTTAATCAATGCTTTAGTCGGAAAAAAAGTCTCGATTACCTCTCTCCGGCCGCAGACGACTCAGCAGGTTCTGCAAGCCTTGTATTGGGATAAACGAGGACAAATTATCTTTTTGGATACCCCCGGCATCTACACCAATCCGATAAATCCCCGGACCAGAAAAATTCCCGGCCTCGGCCGCCAGCAAGCGGGCGAAGCCGATGTTGTTGTTTATTTAATAGATAAAACCCGCCACCGGGGAGAAGAAGAAAACCGGGTGTTGGGCTTTGTCCGGCAAATTGATAAACCCAAGATTTTAGCCTTGAATAAAATTGATGTTTCAGAACCCGACTATACATTCCAGTATAAAATTTTAGAAGATGAATTTGACGCTTGGGTAGAAATATCCGGGTTAAAACAGATTCATTTAAAAACATTATTAGATAAAATATTTGAATTTTTGCCGGAAGGCGAAGAAATCTTTGATCCCCAAGAATATGAAACTTTCCCGGTAATCAACTTTTCAGCTGAGGATTTTGTTGCCGAAATAATTAGAGAAAAAGCCTTTATAACTCTTTATCATGAACTTCCCTACACTCTGAAAGTAGTGGTTAAAACAATTGAAGAACAAGAAGATCTGTTTAAAGTCAAAGCCGAAATTATAACCACCGCTCCCCGCTACAAAGGAATCATAATCGGCAAAGGAGGACAGACAATTAAGCAAATTGGGATGATGGCCAGAAAAGAGTTAGAAACAATAACTAATAAAAAGGTTTATTTAAAACTAAACGTTGCTGTAAAATAACTCTGCTCCACTAAACAGCACGATCGTCTGTTTTAGCGGAGCAGTTGATTTTTAAAGGTTAATTTTTTATATTAAAAACTATGTTGGCAGTTAAGAATTTATCTAAGAATTTCGGTAAAATAAAGGCGGTCAATAAAATAAATTTTTCTATTGATAAAGGGGAAATCGTCGGCTTTTTAGGACCAAACGGGGCCGGCAAAACCACCACCATGCGATTGCTAACCGGTTTTTTATCTCCCAACAAAGGCACGATTACTATCAATAATCAGCCGCCCAAAAAAGCCAGACCAATCATTGGTTATTTGCCGGAAGAAAACCCGTTATACGACCAATTAACCCCGCTTGAGTATTTAATTTTTATCGGCCAAATGCACTTAATGTCTAAGAACGAAATTTACTCCCGCATGGCTTATGTTATTGAAAAAAGTTCGCTGCAGCCGGTTTTAACCCAAAAAATTGAGACCTTATCCCGGGGCTACCGCCAGCGGGTTGGCTTGGCGGCAACTCTTATCCATGATCCGGACTTAATTATTATGGATGAGCCGACTTCCGGATTAGACCCCAACCAACAAGCAGAGATGAAAAAACTGATTCAAAAATTGGCTGAAGATAAGGCCGTTATCTTTTCCACTCATATTTTGTCGGAAGCAGAGTCTGTCTGCCAGCGGGTAATAATTATCGACCAGGGGGAAATTGTCGGCAGACAAGATTTAACCAAACTGAAAACTGGAGAATTAAATAAAATATTTACTAAGCTGACAACATGAAAAAAACCCGATTTGCAAATTTATTAAAAAAGGAATTAAAAATAAATTACTTAATTTCTCCATTAGGTTTCATATTTGCCGGATTATTCTCTGCCGTCTCTCTTTGGCTTTTTTTCCAGGATTTCTTTATAATCGGCCAAGCCCGCTTGCAATCTCTCTTTAATATTTTTCCGTTTTTATTTTTATTTTTTCTACCGGCGATAACAATGAATTTGTTTTCACAAGAGAAAAAAAACAACACTTGGGAAATTTTATTAACTTTGCCGATTAATGAAAGTCAAATTGTTTTATCTAAATTTTCAGCCGCTTTAATCTTTGCCTTTTCGGCAATCCTGCTTACTCTCCCCTCAACCGCGGCAGTAATCTATTTGGGCCAGCCGGATACCGGAGTGATCATCAGCGCCTACCTCGGCACTTTTCTTATAACTGCCAGCTACATCAGCAGCGGCTTATTTTTCTCCAGCTTAACCACCAACCCGATTATTGCTTTTATTTCTTCCGCCACCTTTTTACTAATTAATTTCTTTTTAGGACAACCCGAGCTAATTTCCCGGTTGCCGAATCAAATCTCTCAAATAGTCAGCGCCATCAGTCTCAACTTTCACTATCAGAATATAATCCACGGCAATCTTTTAATAGACGGTCTAATTTTATTTTTCAGCTGGACATTTTTATTTTTATGGTTAACTATTGTCAATCTTAAAAGCCGTGATTACTAAAAAACTTCAAAAAATATCAAACACCAAAATATGGGCAACCACGATTAATATTATTCTTGTTATTATCGGACTAAATATTCTAGTTAAATTTCTCCCGTTGCAGTTTGATTTAACCGCCAATAAAATCCACACCCTTTCCCGGGAATCAAAACAAATAGTTAAAGCCGGCGACGATATTATCACCATTAAAGCATTTATTTCCGATAATTTGCCCGGACAACTAATCACTATCAGGGAATCGCTTAAAAGCATCCTGGATCAATACGACCAAATCGGCGGCGGTAATTTAAAAATAATATGGTTGGATCCAACCAAAAACGACGAAGCAGAATCAGAGGCGCAATCCTTGGGAATTCAACCGATCCAGTTTTCCTCCGTTGAAAAAGACCAATTCCAAGTTACCCAGGCTTACTTTGGTTTAGCCATATTTTACGCCGGAGAAAAGGAAGTAATTCCGGCGCTTCAAGAAATAAACAGTCTAGAATACCAACTGACTTCCACTATTAAAAAATTACACCAAGACCAATTGCCCAAACTGGGTTTTTCAATCGGCTTTGGTGAACGGCCGGACTTAACTCAAATAAAACAGGCATTACAAATGAATTACCAGCTTGTCGACATTGACCTTAACAATGAACAAGCCGACCTTGAACCGCTTGACGGCTTAATTATCGCCGGTCCGGAACAAAAGATTGAATCGGAATCAAAACAAAAGATAGACCGCTTAATTGCCGAAGGAAAAGGAGTAATTTTTCTTATTGACCGAATCCGGATTGACCAAACCATGCAGCCTCAGTTGGTTGATCCTGACCTAAGCGATTTATTAGCCCATTACGGCTTCACCCTCAGCAATCAATTGGTTCTTGACCAGTCAGCTGCTTTGGCCAACTTCCAAATCGACCAAAGACCGCTAGTGGTTCCCTACCCGTTATGGATAAAAACCCAACCGGAGAACCGGGCAGTCGATTTGCCGCCTACTTCCGGCTTGAATTCAGTAGTATTTCCCTGGATTTCTCCGCTGGAATTAGATAAAGATGCCGTTGCTCTATGGCGCTCGAGTTCCGAATCTGCAGTCTTAGATCAAATTGAAAATATTTCACCCTTACAGCAATGGCAGTTTAATGACAATAAAAAGCAATCTGTTTTAGCCGGCATCCAGACCAACGAATTATCCGGTTTCTATACCCCGGATCAGCCAAAAAACCGGACCAAACTGGCGGTAATCGGAGACAGTGATTTTGTGGCTGATAACTTTGTCCAAAATTATCCTGCCAACCGTCAATTCTTTTTAAATTTAGTTGATTATTTGGTTTCTGATCAAGACTTAATTAATATTCGAAGTAAACAGAGCTTCAGCCGGCCGCTAAAAGAGATTCCTGACCACCAGAAACAAATTATCCGCTGGGTAGGAATCGGCTTCGGCCCGGTTTTTTCTTTATTAATCAGTTTATTAATTTATTACCAGCGTAAAACATGGCTCAATGGCTTAAAGACCCGTTTATTATCAGCTTGATTATTTTGGCGGCTGTCGGCGGCGGTTTAGCCTGGGTTAAGCTCCGTCCCACAACCAAACCGCCGGACCCTTACTTAGGCTCGCAGACGAGTGAAATTAATAAAATCGAAATAACTGAACCGGGCCGGACAACTATGTTAATAAAAGAAAACGACCAATGGCTGGTCAAAACTGAAAAAGAAGAAAATGCTGATCAGCAATTAGTTTTGGATTTGTTAAATAAACTAAAAATTCTGGCCCCGGCTGAAAAAGTTTCCCAAAACCCGGACAATCATGATAAATATGATTTAACCCCGGAAAAAGCGGTTAGGCTGAGTGTTTTTAAAAACAACTTAAAATTGCTTGATCTGCTGATCGGTAAAGTCGGGCCGGGGTTTAATAATCACTATTTTCGTAAACACGATAAAGATGAAGTTTATCTTTCCAATACGCCGCTTAAATCTGTTTTATTCCCCCCGGCTGGTTGGGTTAATTCCGAATCGGTTCCCAATAATAATTCTCTTCAATGAATTTTAATCTGCTGGTTTTTAACCACCAATAGAGCGGCAAAAGCTCCAATGATTATTCCGATCAAATTAAAAAACAAATTGGCACCGGCATTCAACAAAACCGCTTGATTTTGGTTTTCAAGGGCAATCCCAATAATCGCTATCGGCGGCACCAAAGCAACCGATACTGCCACTCCGGTTATTTTTTCCGAAACATCAGGACCGAAAAAGCTTAGTGCCGCAGCAATTCCGGCAATCACCGCTACCAAAAAATAAATTAAAATATTCGGTCCCAGCTTGCTAATTAATTCAATTGCCATAATGTCAATCTTGAGAACATATGACAACGCCGCACAAATCCCCACTCCGACCAAAACCTCTAATAATAGATTTTCAAGCCTGATCAAAGCAGTTTTTTTATCTTGCCAGACAATTGCCGCCGGGATAATTAAAACCGAATAAATTAAAGGGGAGATAATCATTGATCCGATAATCACCGGAAGGGAATTTATCGACAACCCCAACACGCAGGTCGCTAAACCGGCAAAAGATAAAAAGCCTGAGAGAAAATCTTGTTTAGACTTCTCCGCTAATCTTTCATAAGCCCCTTGCAGTTTAATTTTTTTGATTATTTTAAAATTATTCAAAAAAGACATCTTGATATTTTTATTCTAGCAAATAATTTTTAGACTAAAAATGTTTTGAAGTTTTTCCTACTGCCCAATCGGCTACAACTTTGGTTGGACATCGTGGATAAGATTAGAACGATATTTCAAACAATCGTTCTTACTCAGGTTCTTCTTTTAGCTCTTTAGCAAACTGGCAAAACCGACAATTATTTTTCATTATTAAATCCTTCTGTCAAAAAATTAAAAACTAAGTCCTCCGCAGATTTAAAATCCGTATAGGTTTTCAAATAAAAATCATCACTTTTAATACCACGAATCATATAAGATAGCTTCTCCTCTAGATCTTCATGAATTAAACATAATATCGGGGTTTTAGAAAGGCCACGTTCTGGCTTAATCAATGCTCGCTCAATTTCCATTCCTACTCCATGACTTGGTCCATTAACTATTGCTATCATAAAATCTGCTTGATCTACCCAGTTAGTATCAATTTCTCTAATTAAAAACCAGCGCTGTGGATGGTTTTGTAATTCTTCAAGTTTAATACCTGCTTTTTTAACCATTACTTTATCCATTTTATCCCCTAAAGGATAAACAACATGCTCAGATAACACATTTGCCCCATTATCGGTCATAAATTTAACTAACTTTTTAGGAAATTCAGGATCAGATTCCGGAGCTCCCTTTATAGAGCCGGAGAAATATATTTTTGTTCCCTCAAAGGGGTTATCATTAGCCATAGTGTTATTTTAGCATTATAAAATTAGCAAGCTTTATATTCCTTCTCCCTACAA
>CAZDJQ010000014.1:0-6438 GCA_964505765.1 uncultured Gammaproteobacteria bacterium
TTTCCTAAAGATGTGGCGGCTTTAGCCAAAGTATTTGACCGAGCGGATTTAAAAGATAATCTATTTACAAAACTTGACCAGCTTAACTGCCAACGGCCGGTATATTATGCCGGAGAGCTGGATAAAAAACTTAACGGTGTAAAAAACAAGAAAATAGCGGTGCTCGGCCTGACTGCTAAACCGGGAACCGGCGATATGAGGGGAGCGCAGTCAATTTCTTTTATTAAATATTTAACCGCCAAAGGAGCAATAGTTTCAGCCTATGACCCAAAGGGGATGGAGGAAGCAAAAGAAATTATGCCGGATATAAATTATGCTGATTCTGCTGAGCAGGCAGTAAACAAAGCAGAGGCGGCGGCGGTTTTATGTGAATGGCCGGAGTTTGATAATTTAAATTGGAAAAGAGTAAAGGAATTGATGTCCGGTGAGCTGATTTTTGATGCTAAGCGGATGTTTAAGCCGGAGAAAGTTAAAAAGGCGGGATTGAAATATATGGGAGTGGGGATTGGTAGTTGGTAGATGGTAGTTGGTAGATAGTAGATAGTAGATGGTAGATAGTAAGAATACAAGACTATAAGAGGTTAGTGATAAGGAAAAGATAATAGGTAATAAGTAATTCGTAATACGTAAAGTGGAAGGATGAAAATCCAGTACTTGACAAATTAATAGTTTTATTCCACAATTAGGATATGAAATATGGTATTTCTGGAATAAAAGAACAAGGAAAACTTGAGGAACTACCTCTGTTTAATAAACAGACGGCACAAATTTTGATTGGTAAAAAAGAAAACAATTTAGATAAAAAAATTCAACGATTATTAGACAAAGAGTATTTAATTAGTTTGAAAAAAGGATGGTATGTTTCTCAGCCCTTTTTAGATCAAATAGAAAACCTGGGCAAATACTTAGAATATATTGCTAATCAGCTGCGTAAACCGTCATATTTATCTTTGGAATATATGCTGTCCGAATACGGCTTAATTCCTCAAGCAATTAATGTTTTTACCAGCGTAACTGTAAAATCTACCCGTAGTTATGAAAACCAACTTGCCAAGTTTCAATATAAAAATATTAAAAAAGAACTTTTTAAAGGATATGACGAAAATGTTTATTCTAAATTTAAAGTATATAAAGCAACTCCAGCAAAATCACTTTTCGATTATCTATATTTGAAAAAAAATATTTCTGAAGATCTTGAGTACGAACTTAATCAAGGATTAAGAATTAATTGGGACCAGTTTAAAAATAAAGATATTAAGGAATTTTCAAAATATGTTGATAAAAGCGGGATGAAAAAAATGAACAAGATATTACAAATTATAAAAAGCGTAAAAAATGCTAATTGACAATCTAAAATCTGTAGTTGAGGCAAACAAAAAAGAAGTCAGCGATCTATTTTTAAGAAATTTGCTAAAAGAGAAGCTTCAATACTATGTTTTAGACTATATTTACTCATCTTCATGGGGAGAAAACTTATTATTTAAAGGGGGAACATGTTTAAGATTTTGCTTTGATCTCTCTCGGCTTTCTGAAGATTTGGATTTAGACATAAAAGATGAAAAAAAGTTTGATTTAGATCAATTTCTTACAGATATTAAAAACTATTTTTCTAAAACTCTGCAATACAAAGATCTAGACTTATATTTTTCAGGCAATAAACAACAAATAAAACTAAAATTTCCAATTATGGAAAGCTTGAATCTGAAACAAAACCGAAGCGAAAGCAACATATTATTTTTAAGATTGGATATCCAAGAAATAGATTCCGATATTTATAATGAAGAAGTTTCTTTAATCTCAACATATGATTTTAACTTCATAATTAAGCGCTATTCGTTACCAGATTTATTTGCATCTAAAATAGCAGCGATCTTAACCCGATCGTTTAAAAAAGGGGACAAGAATAAAATAACTTTTAAAGGGAGAGATTATTATGACTTAATTTGGTTTCTTGAAAAAGGGATTAGTCCTAATTATAAAAGACTAGAAGATATTACCGGCGATAATAAAAAAACAGTGATAAAAAAGCTGGATGACAAAGTTGAAAAAGTAGATAAAAAATATCTAATTGATGATTTATCTCCTTTATTTAGAAAAAAGGGTTTTGTAAAAGATTTTGCTGAAAACTTTAAAGACCTCTATCAATCAAATAAAGATAAATTTTTATGAACTAAAAAGAGAAAAATATACCTATTTCAATTTTTGAAATTTGAAATAAATTCAGAATGACGGAGACGGTTGATGCTAAAATAGCTTATGGCGGAGGTTAAATTAACAAGGAAATTTAAGCAGTCGTATGACGAGTTAAATTCTGAACAAAAAAGGGCGGTTGACGCTATTGAGGGGCCGGTAATGGTGATTGCCGGACCGGGGACCGGTAAAACCAGAACGATTACTCTGCGGATTGCGAATATTTTAACCAAGACCGATACATCGCCGAGCTCTATTTTGGCTTTAACTTTTACTGAAGCGGCGGCTAAAGAAATGCGCAACCGGCTGAGAAAGCTTATCGGCCGGACCGCTTATTACGTTCATGTGTCCACTTTTCATTCTTTCTGCACTGAGATTATCCGGCAGAACGCGGATTTGTTTAATCTCAACCCGTCGGTTGAGCCGTTATCTGATTTGGACCGGGTAAAAGTAATCCACGATATTTTAGATTCTAAGGATTTTAAAAAGGTCAGACCGGTCAACCGGCCTTATCTTTATACTAAGGCGCTGTTGTCGGCGATTGATGATTTAAAACGGGAAGCGATTAGTCCGCAGAAGCTGGAACAGATTCTGGATGACAAGCAGATCGAGCTGACCGAAAATAAAGACCAATATACTAAAACCGAGCTTCGGACAGAGCAGAAGCATTTGGCTAAAAACAGAGATGTGGTCAAGGCTTACAAAGCTTATCAGCAGATTTTAAGAGACAACGGCTGGTTTGATTTTTCCGATATGATAAATTTTGTCACCGAGAGATTTAAACAGGATAAAGAGTTTTTACGTTCATACCAGGAGATTTATCAATATTTTTTAATTGATGAATACCAAGACACTAATACCGCTCAAAATGAAGTAGTTGATTTACTGGCCAGCTTCTGGGGTGAAAAAGCTAATGTCTTTGCGGTCGGCGATCCTAACCAGTCAATTTTCCGGTTTCAAGGAGCGTCATTAGAAAATATGGCTTCTTTTATTAAAAATTACCCCGGGGCGGAGATTATTACTCTGAAATTCAATTATCGGTCAAACCAGAAAATATTGGATGCCGGCGGAGAATTAATTAAACACAATAAAATGAAGATTGAAAATATTTTGGATACGGCTGAAACCGAATTGCAGTCTCAAATGGATTTTAAGGCGGAGCCGGTTAAGTTTGCCCAATTGGCCAGCTCGCCGGCGGAGATATATTTTATTACTGAGGAAATCAAGGAATTAATAAATAAAGGGGTGGATCCGGATGAAATTGCCGTTATCTACCGGAATAATGCTGATGCTAAAGAAATATCAGAGGCTTTAACTAAATACAATATTAAATTTATCACCCAGGGCGGGGGGAATATTTTAGAATATCCGATTATTCAAAAGCTGATCAAAATTCTGCGCATTATCAGCCAGATAAGAAACAAGCAGGAGGATATTGATTTATTTACCATTATGCATTACCCGTTTTTCAAGATTGACAACCTGGATATTTTAAGGCTTTCCCGGCAGGCGGCGGTGGAGAAGTCTAATATTTTTGATTTGATTACCGGCCGGGAGGATTTAGCAAAATTAAATCTTAACCAACCAAAACCGATAAAAAATTTCATCCGTCTATTATTAAACTGGGAGGCAAAGGAAACGGAATTGACTTTTGCCGCTTTTTTTGAAAAACTGCTGAACGAATCCGGGCTGTTGGATTGGGCCTTAAACCAGCCGAATTCAACTCAGTTGATTTTAAGGCTGAACACGCTTTTTTCCGAGGTTAAAAAGATGAATTCAGCTGATCACCAGCTTGATCTTACCGGGTTTCTTAAAAATATTGACTTGATGGAGGAGAACTATATTAAAATTCCCGAGCCGGTGTTTGCCGACCAAGAGGATTCGGTAACTTTAACTACGGCGCATTCGGCTAAAGGGCTGGAATGGGAGTATGTTTTTATTTACCGGGCTTATGACGGCCGATGGGGGAATAACCGGCAATACAATTTGATTAAGCTGCCCGAGGATATTCTACCGAACACAGATTTATCTAAGAAAGAACAGAATGAAGATGAACGTCGGTTGTTTTATGTGGCGATGACCAGAGCCAAGAAACTGACGACTGTTACCCAGGCTCAGCGTTATTTTTATGCCGGCCGGACAAAGGAGACGGTGCCGACTATGTTCTTGGAGGAAATCGGGGACGAGAACAAAGAAAAACTAAAAACAGACACCATCAATGAGCAGGCCCATCAAAATCTGTCCCGGTTTCTCAGCCAGAGAAAAGAGCCGGCCGAACCGGAAGCGGCCGAGATCGACTTTTTAAAACAAGTAATTGATAATTTTAAATTGTCGCCGACGGCGCTGAACACTTATTTAAAATGTCCTTATAAATTTAAATTAAATAATTTATTAAGAGTTCCCCGGGCGAAAGCGCCCTACCTGGCTTTTGGAACTGCGGTCCACCAAGCGCTGGAGGAGTTTAATCAGCGTTTTATCAATACTGAAAAACTGCCTAATAAAGATTATTTAATCGTCCGGTTTGAAAAGGCGCTACAAAAAGAAGTGCTGACGCCAAAGGATTTTAAGGAAAGATTAAAAAAGGGCAAGGAGTCGCTGGATAAGTATTATGACCGCTATGCGGATGAGTTTAAACTTCCGGCTTTTGCTGAAAAATTTTTAGGCTACGGCAATTACCGGATTACTGTCGGGGATATTCCGATAGTCGGCAAAGTCGATAAAATTGAATGGCTGGACAAGACCGCCAGAACCGTAAAAGTGGTTGATTACAAAACCGGAAAGACAAAGACTAGAAACCAAATTAAGGGGAAAACCAAGGATTCCGACGGCGGATATATGCGGCAGTTGGTGTTTTATAAACTGCTGGTTGATGCTGATCCGAGATTAAACATGACGGTTAAGCAGGGCGAACTGGAGTTTGTTCAGACTGATGACCGGGGGGTATTTAGGCAAGAAGTTTTTGAGATTACTAAGCAAGAGGTTGAAAAGCTGGAGGATTTGATTAAAGAGACAATGGAGAAAATTAAGCGGTTTGAGTTTTGTCATTGTGAGGATTATCAGGAGTGTAAGCGGTGTGAGTTTAAAGACCATTGTTTTCCAAATGGAATTCCTGATTTGCCAGAGGCAAATACAATTGACAATTGACCATTAACCATTGACCATATCTTTTGTGTTAGAATAATTTATGGCAAAAACAAATAACGATTTGGCCACCAAACAGTTTGTAAAGGACACGGTTAAAGAAACTGAAAAAAAATTAAGTGAACAGATTGAGGGTGTTGAAGATAGGATTGATAGTATTAAACAACGTTTAGATAAACGTATTGACGGAGTAGAAAATAAAATTGCTGATTTAAAAGATAGATTAGTTAGTGATATCGACGGTTTAGCTAAATTAATTAAGGATTCAATGGATGAAAAAGCAGCTAATGCTTAAATTTCTTAAAAAACTATTTAGGCTACAGCCAAAAAATGACCGGCACTTCGATGATTCGAATCATCGAAGTAAAAGTAATGAGGATGAAAAGAAATCGGATGAGGAGTTGGTTAAAAAGAGGCTGGAAAGTCTTGGATATTTGTAATTTGATTCTAAAAGAATATATTTTCGTGAACCATCCAGAAAACGCATCTATTAATTTTTTATAAACTTTTTACTTCCAAATAACCAAACCTTTATTTAAAAATTCGCGGTTGAAGTCTTTAAGGGAAATATACTGTTTGGCCCCTGTTTTTTGATAATTTTGAGGGTTGTGGTAGTAAAACCCCATAATTTTTTGGTTATCTCCAACTTTCAAACCATAGATTAAGATGTTGTGGGAGTCGTTTCGGTCTCCAATTGACGCAATAATATAGTTATCTTGATATAAACTGCCGGCAAGGTCGAAAATTGTTGCAAATCTCAAGATCTTTCCTGACAATCCATACTTTTTAGCAATCTTGACCACGGAGTGATGAAGCCACCCTGTATCTAATATTTCTCCTATATTATCGAAGAACTTATATCCTTTTTCTTCTAAACCGTCTAAAATTAAGTCCATAGTATTGGGATACCTGTCGGTTACACTCCTAATTACCATCTGCAGGCAGACCAAGGAGCAGGCCCGCCAGGCCCAAAAACTGAATTCTTCCAGGCTGTCGGCGCCGAATTTGTCAGCGGCTTTGGCGTCGGCGATTGGACCGTATTTATACTCAATTGAATCGCGGTTGGCATTGGCGATTTGGCTAATATAGGTAGGAACCGGTTTTACT
>CAZDJQ010000014.1:6538-8560 GCA_964505765.1 uncultured Gammaproteobacteria bacterium
ATTATGAAAATTATTGGGATTGATCCCGGGCTGGCTAAAACCGGCTGGGCCGTGATTGAAAAGGGGGAGCCGGCGGAATTGGTTGCCTACGGAACAATTACAACTTCTAAAGACAAGACTTTAGTTCAACGGTTGAGCCAGATTTTTGAGGAAACAAAAGAAGTTATAGAAAAATATAAGCCGGATGAGATGGCGGTGGAAAACCTTTATTTCTGCCGGAACCAAAAGACGGCGATTAATGTTGCTCAGGCGATGGGAGTGGTAAAATTGGCCGGACAGGAGCGGAATTTAGCGGTCAGCGGTTACAGTCCGACAAATATTAAAACGGCGATTGTCGGCCACGGACGGGCCCAGAAACAGCAGGTTGAGTTTATGGTCAAACAAATACTAAATTTAAAAGGGGAGATTAAACCGGATCACGCTTCTGATGCAGTCGCCGTTGCCTTAACACATTTATTTACTAATAAGAGATTAGAAGAATAATTATTGATGATTAATGGCTAATGATTAATGGTTAAATATAAAACATTTCAGGAACTGCCTGTAGATGTTAAAATGAAATTATGATTGGGAGTTTGCGGGGGACGATTATTCACAAATCAATCGGCGGGGTTGAGATTGATATCAACGGCGTCGGCTACGAGGTTTTTTTAGGGACCAGAGATTTGAATAAGGTAAAAAACGGGGAGGATGTTGAGGTGTTTACTTTTCATCATCTTTCTGATGATAAAAGCGATTTATTTGGATTTATTGACCGAGCCGATAAAAAGGTGTTTGAAATGCTGATTTCTGTTTCGGGCATCGGGCCGAAATCTGCAATAGGTATTGTTTCCAAGGCAACCAGCGGTCAAGTGGTTAAGGCGATATCTGAGGCTGATGTTGAGTTTTTTAAGCAAGTAAAGGGGATCGGCAAGAAAAGTGCTCAGCGGATTATTGTTGATTTGAAATCCGAGGTGGGAAGTGTTAAGGATTTGGATTTTGAGGAAGAGGCGCGGAACGAAGTTGTTTATCAGGCGCTTCAAAATTTAGGCTTCCATCGGAGTGAAATTAGAAAAGCTTTAACTGATTTGCCTAATAATATTGAGTCTGATGATGAAAAAATTAAATTTGCTTTGCGGGAGTTAAGCGGATGACAGTAAACCCTAAAACTCAACCGGATTTAAATAAAGAAGATAAGGAGTTTGAAAATAAGCTGAGACCAAATTCTTTGGAAGAATTTATCGGACAAGCGCATTTAAAAAAGCAGTTGAACATTTTTATGCGGGCGGCGAAAAAGCGTCAAGATCCGCTGGAACATATTCTTTTTTACGGACCGCCGGGATTGGGTAAGACTACTATGGCCAACCTGCTGGCTAACGAAATGGGCGTAAATATCCGGACTACTTCCGGACCGGCTTTGGAAAGGGCCGGAGATTTGGCGTCTATTTTGAGTTCGCTTAACCGGGGGGATTTTCTTTTTATTGACGAGGTGCATCGGCTTAATAAAATTGTTGAAGAGACTCTTTACCCGGCGATGGAGGATTTCTGCCTGGACGTGATTATCGGCAAGGGGCCGGCGGCAAAAACAATCAGGCTGAACCTGGATAGATTTACGGTGGTGGCGGCGACAACCAGGATCGGGATGCTGTCTTCGCCTATGCGCGACCGGTTTGGTTTTGTCCAGCGGCTCAATTTTTATTCTGAAAAAAATTTAAAGAGAATTGTTACCCGGTCGGCTTCAGTTTTAGAAATTGAAATTGATGAACAAGGGGCTGAGGAGATTGCCTGCCGGTCAAGAGGGACTCCGAGAATTGCCAACCGGATGCTGAAGCGAGTCAGAGATTTTGCCCAAGTGGAGGCCGAGGGAGAGATTACGGCGGAGGTAGCTAAGCAGGCGCTTGATTTATTAGCGGTGGACGATTTGGGGCTGACTAAAGCCGATAGAAGATTCCTGAAAGCTATTGCAGAAAAGCACAACGGCGGACCGGTTGGGCTGGGGACTTTAGCGGCGACTATTAATGAAGATTCAGAAACTATTGAAGA
>CAZDJQ010000014.1:8660-14966 GCA_964505765.1 uncultured Gammaproteobacteria bacterium
CTTATTAATGGATAAGAATAAAGTTGCTAAAAACTCGCTTTGGCTTTCGAGCGGGCAGGTTGTCGGGAGAATTATCGGGTTTTTGTTTTTTATTTATCTAGCCAGAAATCTGCCGGTGGAACGTTTTGGGGTGTTTACCTGGGTTTTGGGTTTAGGCTATAATTTTTACCCACTGGCTGATTTCGGGATTCAGCGCTACATTCTTAAATATTTGTCACGGGATTTGTCCCAGTCAAAAATTTTTCTGGCTAAACTTATGCCGCTGAGACTGGTGCTGGCAGTCGGCTCGGTTTTGGCCAGCAGTTTGTTGGCTTTAATTCTTTCTTCGCCTGAAAAAGCCGGTTATGTCGGCTTGTTTGGATTGGCGCTGCTGCCGTTTAATTTAATTTTTCTTTATACCGCTACAAAAAATGCCGCTGAGAAGATGAAGTTTCATAGTTTTGCCACTATCGCGGTGACGCTGGCATACACTTTGATCGGGGTGGTTATGATTCAATTGGGTCTGAATTTACCCTGGCTGTTTTCAGCTTACTTTTTTGGAAATCTAATTGTGCTGGCCGGTATTTTTAATCAAGCTGATGATTTGAATTTAAGTTTTAATTGGGACTGGGACAGCAAATTTTATAAACAAGTTATTAATGAGTCCTGGGCGTTTGCTATGCTGCAATTAATCGCAGTTTTTTACCTCCGGTTGTCATTGGTGCTGGTGGGCAGTATTTTAGGAGATTATTCCGCCGGAATCTACGGAACGGCATCCAAGTTTGTCGAGGCCGGGATTCTGCTTCCGCAAAGCATTGCTTTGGCTTTTTTCCCTACTTTTTCAAAATTATTTGCAAACAACAAAAACCGATTAAAAAATGTTTATTGGAAGAGTCTGCCTTTTCTGGCGGTTCTGGGCATAACCACGGCAACGGCGATGTGGGTGACGGGCCCTTATTTGATTCCAATAGTTTTCGGTCCTGGATACCGCCCGGCAATTCCGGTGTTTAAACTTATGGGAGTGGTAATGTTTTTCTTTTTTATCAACAGTCTGGCCGGTAATATTATTGAAAATTCGAGTAAAGTAAAGCGGTTTTTGCCTTTCCGGATTTTAAATTTTTTAGTCGCTTTGACGGCGGGATTATTTTTTATCCCCAAAATGGGGGTTATCGGCGGGGTGTGGGCAATGATTGTTGGAGAAGTTTTTGGGGTTATTAGTAATAATTGGTTTGTTGTCAAAATATTAAGCGCTAAACAGACAGATAACTAAAATGCATAAGTTTGATTTGTCCGTAATTATTCTAAACTGGAATACGAGAACGCTGTTAGAGAAGTGTCTCAACAGCGTAATTTCCAATGTTCAAAACTCCAATTTTCAAATAGAAGTAATTATTGTTGATAATGGCTCGACGGATGGAAGCAAAGAATTTCTAAAGAAATTAGTCAATGGTCAATGGTCAATAGTCAATAGTAAAAAGAAAAATTACTCATTTGAAGTAATTTTGAATGATAAAAACCTCGGTTTTGCCAAGGGGAATAATCAGGGGATTTCACAGGCCCAAGGAGAGTATCTGCTGCTGCTTAATTCCGATACAGAAGTTAAACCGGGGGCGCTTGCCACATTAGTCGACCATCTTAAAGATAATCCGGATGCAATCGGGGTTAGTCCGATGCTTCTAAATATGGACGGGTCTAAACAAATCGATTACTACATGAGGTTCCCCAATTTTTGGCAAATGATTTTTTATCACAATGTTGTTCTAAGACCGATTATTATGAACATCTCATTAAAGAATTTGCTGATACAAACCCCTAAAGATGAACCATTTCTAGTTGACCAACTGCCGGGGGCGGCTTTGATGGCTCGTAAAAAAACTTTTAATCAGGTTGGGTTGCTTGATGAAGATTTTTCTTTTTTGTTTGAAGACGTTGACTGGTGTTACCGGGCCAGAGAAAAGGGCAACTTGGTGGTAGTTCCTCAGGCTGAAATTAAACACGTCGGCGGCGCCAGCTGGAAAAAACGGTTGAATAAAAATCGTTTCGGTTTTTATAAACAGTATTTTAAAAGTTTATTAAAATTTGTCGGGAAGCATTATCCTGAAAAAGGGCTATTGCTTAAAAGCGGTTTGGCGATTAGTTTAATGATCAATACCTTGGCCCATTTGTTAACTTTTAGTTTTAATAAAGCAAATACTCAATTAAAATTATTTACCTGGCTTTGCTCTAGTAAATGAAACGATCGCATCAGTTGGTGGGGGCGGGGGAGTTAGGAGGGGTTTAGTATAATTAGGGTATGTCGGTGAAACAGGATTTGAAACAAGCGGGTATTGAGCCTGATCCGCTGAAAGACCAATTTTTTCTAACGAATCAAAAAATTCTTAGCCAAATTGCGGAATTGGGCGAATTAGACCAGAACGATGTGGTTTTGGAAATCGGGGCCGGGCCGGGTAATTTAACAGGAGAATTAGCTAAAAGGGCGGGGAAGGTTATTGCCATAGAAATTGATCGGCAATTTGAGCCTTTTTTAAATAATATGCCGGATAATGTCGATGTCCGCTGGGGCGATGCTGACGAATATGTTGCTCAAGGGGGTAAATTCTATAAAACAAAAGAATACAATAAAATAGTGTCGAATATCCCTTATTCTATTGCCGAGTGGTTTTTGCATAATATTGCTTTTGTGGAGTATGACAAAGCAATTCTGGCTGTTTCCAAGAAGTTTTATTATTCAACTCAGCAATCTGCGGTGTTTACCAGCTTTTTTAAGCCTCTGGAAGAAATTGAGATACCGAAGGAGGATTTCTACCCTATTCCAAAAACAAATGCGATTGTGATGGATTTGAAAAGATTGCCTAAGCCGATTGAGACAAGAAACCTGGGTCTGTTTCTTAGACAGTATCTTTATCAGCAGGAGGGGTGGAAAGTTAAGAATTCACTCCGGGAAGGTTTAATTTCTTATGTTAAAAAGATCTACCATAAACAGCTAACTAAAAATCAGGCCAGAGAGATAATTAAGCGGGCAAATATTGATTCTAAGCTGCTTGAAAATACCCCGAATAAACCGATCGTTTATTTTCAAGTGGAAAAGAAGTTTGACGAGAGGATGTTTAAACCGTTGATTAAAAATAATCAGTTGTTGGAATTATAAAACTATGTATTCTATTGTTATCCCGCAATACGGGGCTGATCCGCAGTTGAGGATTTGTCTGGCTAGTATTGCAGAGAGTTTGAAGGCGACTAAACTCCAGACCAGTATTGAGATAATTGTTGTTAATAATAAGGCAACAGAAATTTCAAAAAAATTTATTGACCAATGCCGGCGGGAGAATCCGGCTTTGGCGATTAAGCCTATCTATAATGAACAGAATTTGGGGTTTGGGCGGGCGGTTAATCAGGGGATTATCAGGTCCCAAGGCAATTTTATTGTGGTGCTGAATAATGACATTGAGTTGGATGAGAATTGGTTTAACGCTGTTAATGAGGGTATTTATAACTGTAATGTCAAAGGGGCCGGCGCTTTCTGCGGGAAGATTTTAAACAGCCGGCGGTCGAAGATAGAAAGTGTCGGTTTGGATTTTAAACCTTGGGGGAAAGCTGTAAATATCGGGAATAATGAAAGAGATGCCAATAAATACAGTAGTCAAAAGGTTGTCTGGGGGGCGACGGCGGCGGCGGTGGTTTATAAAAAAGAGGCTTTGAATAAAGCCGGGCTGTTTAATGAGAACTTTTTTGCTTATTTAGAGGATGTTGAGCTTAATTTAAGATTGATTAAACACGGCTATAAAACAATCTACCTGCCAGCCGCAATCAGCTATCATTACGGCGGGAAGACCGCTGATCAGTGGACTGATTTTAGACAAAGATATACTTCCCGAAATTGGTGGTTTATTTTTAAGCTCCATTATTCATTTTCGGATTTTGTAAAATATTTTCCAAAAATAATTTTAGAGCAGACTAAAATCTGGCTGGGGATTAAAAGCTGGCGGTGGCGTTTTTGGGTGTTAAAAGAAATAATTAATATTTTAATTCGGCAGAAATGACACTGTATAATAAGAAAATGAAGCTTAAAGAAATTCTTATTTTCCTGGGCGTTTTTTTAGTCTTTTTTCTTCTTGGATCAGGGATTTTTGCTTATGTTTATGTTCAGCGGTTCGCCAATTCGGCCGGTTTAAAACCAAAGCAGGTGGTCACAGAAATAAAACAAGGATGGCAAGAGCCGATTGATGATCAAGCGCTAAGTTTTTTAATTCTGGGGCTTGACCGGCGAAGCGGTGACAACAGCCTGCTGACTGATACAATACTGATTGCAACCCTTAACCGGGAAAGCGGAGATCTTTTGCTTTTTTCTCTGCCTCGGGATTTGTATTTAACCGATCTGCAGACTAAAATAAATGCGCTTTACTATTACGGTAGTAAAATTAATCCTCAACATCCGAGTTTTTTAATTAAAAATAAGTTGGAGGAGGTTTTGAATACCGAAATCGATCACACCGTTACTTTGGCGATGGAAGATGTCAAGGATTTGATTGATTTTTTGGGGGGAATAGAGATAAAGGTTGAGAACAGCTTTACCGATGAAAAGTTCCCAAAAGATGACGGCAGTGGGGAAGTGATGACGGTTTCGTTTGAAAAAGGAACCCAGGTTTTTGACGGCGAGAGGGCGCTGCAGTTTATGCGATCAAGACAAAGTGAAGATGAAGAGGAAAATCACGATTTAGCCCGTCAAAGACGTCAAAAACAGGTGATTTTGGCGTTGAAATCAAAAATTTTTAATTCTCCGAGATTATTTACTCAGCCTAAAAAGTTAGGCGGGTTATACAAATTTATGATTGAGCGATTTAATGTTCAACCGGAGATGGATTTAAAAGATCTGGCAACATTGGTGAAAAGCGGGTTCAGGCTGATAAACGGCAAGCAGATAGAGGCTCAATTTCCATGGCAGGAGGAGGATGAAGCAAGAGTTTTGGTTGACACTTACGAATCGGATTATAATACTTGGATTTTAGTGCCCAAGGATGACAATTGGGAAATTATTTCCGATTATTATCAACAACAGTTAAATAAAATTAGTAAATAGTAATATGTAATCAGTAATATGTAATCAGGATGTTAGTAGAAATGAAAAGAAATAAGGTTTTAATTCTCAGTCATATCATGCCGCCGGGGGTGGACGGCGGCAGTAAGATTTTAAGCCAATTGGCTAAAGTTTGGAAGAAAAAGTCTAAACAAATAAAAATTATAACCACAGATGCCTATTCTACGGACGATTTTATCAGCCCTGAAAAGAGAAGACTGCCAAAGGGCGAAGCCGATATCGACAAGATTGAAACGATCCGGCTTAAGACCAACCGCCGTTTATATAAATTTTTTGGATTATTAAAAAAACTAAGTTTTATCCCGCTATTAAAAGCGTTTTTTTCTTTAATCCAAACCGGACCGGTGATTCGGCTGCCGATTAATAAAGTTAAGAATTATAAGCCGGATTTGATTATCGCCGGTGTCTACCCAACGCTGATGCCGGTTTACGGCTGGATGTTGTCCAAACTAACCGGAGCAAAGTTAGGATTGATCCCTTGTTTTCATCCTGATGACGGAGATTTTTACCGCTGGCCTTTGATCAGAATTTTACAGAAGGCGGATTTTATTTATGCTTTAACAAAATTTGAAAAGAAATTTTATGTTTCCCAATTGGGCATTGATGATGAAAAAATTATTATTTTCACCCCTTGGGTATCGGAAGGGCTGAAGCTGTCACCAGAAGATAAAATTGAACTGTCGGAAATCCCGACTTTGGTTTTTCTGGGGGTTCAGTCGGCCCATAAAAGAATTGATTGGCTGATTGAGGCTTTTAAACGCCTGCAACAGTCTGATCAACCGCTTTTAAAGCAATTGAGATTAATTATTGCCGGCAAAGAAACACTACATACGCCGGAAATAAGAAATAAACTGCAGGAGCTGCCGAAGGAAATACAAGAAAAAATTGAATTTTCAGGGGAGTTTTCCGAAGAAGAAGAAAAAAAGATTCTTGATCAGGCCTGGCTGTTAATTAATCCGTCAGAACACGAGTCGCTGGGTCTGGTGTTTTTGGAAGCTTGGTCGAGAAAGAAACCGGTTATTGCCGCCAACTTAAAGGGGTTAACGGATTTGATTGAAGAAGGCAAAACCGGATTTTTGTTTGACCGGGATAATATCAACGATTTAGTTGACAAAATCAAAAAAGCCCTTGAAAATAGGAAAAAAATTATTGACATGGGAGAAAACGGCTATCAAAAAGTAGTTGAGGAATTTAGCAAGGATGCGGTGTTCAGGCGGTTTGAAAACTGAGTT
>CAZDJQ010000014.1:15066-18511 GCA_964505765.1 uncultured Gammaproteobacteria bacterium
ATTACTTTTGGGCTGAGGCTGATTGCAATTAACCAGTCTTTTTGGCTGGATGAGGCGGTTCAAGTTTGGGCCAGTGAAAATTTTTCTTTTTTAGCTCTTATCAGCGAGTTTATACCTGGAGATTTTAATCCGCCGGGATATTATTTTTTAACTTGGGGCTGGGTGAGGTTTTTTGGGACTGAGGAATGGATTGTCCGGCTGCTGCCGGTTTTACTGGGAACAGCAGGTGTTTATGTCTTTTATAGAATTCTTAAAAAATTAGACTTCAGCGGTTATCCTCTGGCAATCAGCTGTTTGATGCTGGCCAGTTCGCCGCTCCATATTTATTACTCTCATGAAAACCGAATGTATATACTGGCCGGGCTCGGTTTTCTTTTGGTTTTTTATTTCTTTTTAAATTATTTAAAAAAACAATCAAAACAGAATTTTGTCGGGCTTAGTTTGAGTTTGGTGCTGATGGGGTTTTCACATTATTTAACTCTTTTTGTGGTACCGGTTTTATTAGTTTACGGCTATTTAAAACTTAATCGGAAAATTTTTTATCCGTTTATTTTATTGTTGATTTGTTATTTGGTTTACAGTCCAATTTTGTTAGAGCAGTTAAAGGTTGGGATTGATTGGCAAAACCGGTTCCCGGTCTGGCAGTCGACAGTCGGCGGATTTAGTTTAAAAACCGGATTGCTTTTTCCGCTTAAATTTATTATCGGCAGAATCAGCTGGCAACCACAATGGTTTTATTTTATTTCAGGCGGGCTGCTGATTTTGGGATTTTGGGGAACTGCCCTGGCCGGGGCGGCTGATTCCTGGTTAACCGCCAGTCTGCTTTTTATTCCGCCGGCGATTGGATTTATAATCAGCCCTTGGATATCGGTTTTTAGTTATTTCCGCTTTTTTTATTTACTGCCGCTTTTTTATCTTAGTATCGGTTTTTCTAAAAGTAAATTGAAGAAAAAAACTTTTAAATTGATTACTTTAGGTTTAGTTGGAGTAAATATTTTTTGCTCGGCAGTCTATCTTTTTAATTCTAATTTCCACCGAGAAAATTGGCGGGGGATGGTCAACTGGCTGCACCAAGAAAATCAATCTGATTCTTTGGTAATTATTCTTAGTCAGATTAATAAGCCGTTTAATTATTATGACCAAAATAAAAGTAATGTTTATAATATTTCTGACCCGGTTAAGGCAAATTTGGACCAAAGGATGAATAAATATGATCAGGTGTATTTGGTGAGTTATGGCTTGCCGATTTTTGATCCAAATGATAAAATAAGAGAAGAGCTGAGAGATAACGGCTTAAAATTGAAGACAGGAGAAAGTTTTAATAAAGTAGGAGTAGAAGTCTGGAGGGACTAATTATGGCTGAGAAAAAGATTAGATTTTCAGAACACACTAACTTAAAATGTTCAGAATATGCTGGGGATGAAGTCGGCAGACCGGAAGATGAAAGAGAAATTGCTGATGAAAGATTTCAGGCATTTCCTGAAGAGAGGATAGTACTTGTCCCGAGAATACCGGTTTTCCCCGGAGATAGCGCTGAAAAAAGATCCAGCAATTATTGGAGAAGAGTAAGAAACACTTCAAGTGAAGATGAAAGTAGCGATTGATGTTTCCCCAATAGTTTACGGCACCGGGGTAAGCATATATACCAAAAATTTGGTAGAGAATTTACTTCGGATAGATAAATCAAATAATTATCAGCTTTTCTTCTCCTCGCTTAGACAAAAATTTCCCGGTATTAACGCAGATAATTATCAACTGAGACAAACAAAGTTGCCGCCGACTTTGCTTAATATTCTTTGGAATAAACTCCATATTTTACCGATTGAAGCGTTTGTTGGTGATGTCGACGTTTTTCATTGTTCTGATTGGACTCAACCGCCGACAAGAAAAACTCCGACTGTAACCACTATTCATGACTTGTCTTTTTTACGCTGGCCAAAAAGCGCTCATCCCAAGGTTTTATCGGCCCAAAAAAAAAGATTAGACTGGGTAAGAAAAGAGGCTGAACAGATTATTGCCGTTTCTAAGGCGACAAAGAAAGAAATTATGAAGCTTCTAAATATTCCTCCTGAAAAAATCAGGGTAATCTATGAAGGTTTACCTCAAGATGTAGAGAACTTCCAGTTTTCCAATAAGCAATTTTTAAAAATTAAAGAAAAGTATAATTTGCCGAAAAGATACGTTTTTGCTTTTGGCTCACAGGCGCCGAGAAAAAATATTATAAGAGTAATTAAAAGTTTTGAGTTGTTGGTTAAGAATCATAAATTTGATAATTTAAAATTAGTAATCACCGGCAGGTATAAGCCAAAGATAGAGGTTTCTAAAAGTATAATTACGCCCGGATTTTTAGAACGGGAAGAATTATTACATATTTTTTCAAAGGCCCAGGCTTTGGTTTATCCGTCTATTTATGAGGGGTTCGGCCTCCCCATTCTTGAGGCTTTTGGCTTAAATGTCCCAGTTGTAACCAGCAATTGTTCAAGCATGGCGGAAATTGCCGGCAAGGCGGCTGTTTTGGTCAATCCAAAGTCAATTAAAAGCATTGAAAACGGGTTAAAGGAGATTTTAGTTAATCAAGATAAACAAAAAGAAATTGTTAAAAAAGGCGAGCAAAGATTAAAAGATTTCAGCTGGGAAAAAACTGCTGAGCAAACGCTGGAGGTTTATAAGGCGTGTTAGCAGCGATTGACGGCAATGAAGCCAATATTGATAAGCGCGTTGGGGTTAATCAATTTGCTTTTCAAATTCTTTGGCACCTTTTTCACCTGAAAGAAGCAAACCACCCCAAAACCGAGGAGATCAACTTCCGAGTTTTTTTGTCTGAGAAACCGAAAAAAGATTTGCCGCCGGAGAAAAATTGGTGGCAGTATGAGGTTTTCGGGCCTAAAAAGTTTTGGACCTGGACCGGATTGGTAAAAAGGCTTTATTTTGGCAAACCTAAGCCGGATATTTTATTTTCTCCGTCCCATTACGGGCCGTTATTTTCGCCGGTTCCAAATATTGTCTCTATTATGGATCTCGGCTTTTTACGCTGGCCTAATCAATTTAGAAAAAAAGATTTTTGGCAACTTAAATATTGGTCTGGAATATCAACTAAAAGAGCCAGCGAAATTTTGGCGATTTCTGAATTTACAAAACATGATATTATTGATACTTACAATATTTCTTCAAACAAAATTAAGGTGATTTATCCCGGATTTGAAAAATTACCTAGCGGCAAGGAGATTGACCAGTCCGGTGTTCTGGATAAATACAACATTGACGGAAAATATATTTTATTCTTGGGCACCTTAAAACCGAGTAAAAATATCACAGGGCTAATAAAAGCATATAAATTACTGGTTGCTGAGTTCCAGCCGGGGGCGGTAAAATTAGTTATTGCGGGCAAAAAGGGCTGGCTGTATGAACGAATCTTTAATCAGGTTAAAAAGCTTGATCTTACTGA
>CAZDJQ010000014.1:18611-20247 GCA_964505765.1 uncultured Gammaproteobacteria bacterium
TTAGTTAATAGTTAGATTTTTTATTAAAAGATGAGATTAACACAAAACGTAGAAATTAAATTATTTCCGCCGAATATTGTTTTTTGGGATAAAATGGGAGAACGACTAAGCGCTCAAAAGGGGGTTGGTAAAATTGTTAACAGATTTAAAAATGTTTGCTTGGATTTTTGGCTGATGATATTAAACTGGATTAGCTGGTGTCCGCTTTGGTGTTTTAGAAAATTCTTTTTTAGGCTTTCGGGGGTAAAAATCGGTCGGGGGAGCACGTTTCACACCGGAGTTAGGTTTTACCTGCCGAAAAATGTCCAGGTCGGAAAGGATACGATCATCGGCTTTCGGACTTTTTTGGACGGCAGGGCACCATTAATTATTGGCGACCACGTTGATATTGCTTCTGAAGCAATGATCTATAATTCCGAACACGATATCCATAATTCCGATATGTCGGCAATAGAGGAACCGGTGATTATTAACGATTATGTATTTATTGGGCCGAGAGCGATTATTTTGCCAGGGGTGAAAATTGGCAAGGGAGCGGTCATTGGGGCGGGAGCAGTGGTGACAAAAAACGTTGCGCCAAAAACAATTGTCGGCGGAGTGCCTGCTGAGAAAATAGGAGAAAGAGAAATAGAAAATTTAAATTATCGGCTTGGCCGGTCCCGCGCTTTCCAATAATTCCCAAACATTTTGCTCCACTAAATGCAACGATCGCATCAGTTGGTGGGGGCGGGGGAAGTTAGTGGGTTGTTGAACGGGAGTTGATTAAGTCTAAATATCCTTTAAATAGCTTTTCTCTTATTTTATTATCCGGGAAGAATTCGCTGGGCAGTCCGCTATCTTCTAAAATTAAACTGGGAAATTCTAAAATTAATTGTTCTTTTAAGGATTCTCGGCTAGATTTTTTTGCTTTATTAATTTTTGCTAGATATATTTTATATTTTTGATAAAGTTGTTCAGGCTTGAATAGTTTTGCTATCATTTGTTCGTCTTGTTCCATAAATATGTTCTGACCGCTGAATACGGTGATGAAGTCTTTTAATTCCCAGTCATTTAACAGTTGTCTTAGTTGGCTGGTTACGGGATTAATAGTTAACCAAACTGACCGCTGCCAGCATTCTAAGCCTAAATTCCTAAATATTTTGCGGATTTTGTTTCTTATTGCCGAGTTTTTTTCTGGGATGTCGTAAGTAACTACCGTCCAATTTCTGTCCCATTTGGGGGGAGCGATAAAGAACCGGTATTTGAAGTTTAAGAATTCATCCCACCAGGATGAATTAATGTCTATTTTTATTTTGCCTTGGTCAACATCTAATATTTTTTCTTTTCTTAATCGATAGTATGTAGAGTTTCTTCGTAAGGGTTTTTTGTTTAATTTCTCCAAATAACCTTTGGTGAATTCAAAAGGAACGGAGATTAAATGCGGCGCTGTTCGACGCCAAAAAATTTTTTCATAACCAAGAGCAAATATGTCCATTGCCCCTAGAACTGTTAATGCAATTGAATCTTTTAAGCTTATTTTATTGTTTAAACCATAAGCCATTATTTTTTTATAGCATTTTTGCTCTAGTAAATGCAACGATCGCATCAGTTGGTGGGGGCGGGGGATTGGGGGGAGAAGATTTGGTAGAATAAATGA
>CAZDJQ010000015.1:0-19612 GCA_964505765.1 uncultured Gammaproteobacteria bacterium
CTTCAGCTAACAGTTCCACTTCCAGCTGTTGATAAAACTGCTCTTCACCTTGGATTTCCACCTCACCTTCTTGAAGTATCTCCACCACCTTAGCTTTAATACTTCTTTCCTGTCCATAAATAGGACCTGCAAAACAAAACACTAACAAAATTAAGCTTGTCAAAAACAAACTAAATTTCTTCATAGCTCATTCTACTACAGAAAGAGTTTACTTTTTAGGTTTTGCTTCATTGACAATTATTTTTCGTCCTGAAACTTCTTGTTCGTTAAGTTTCTCAATTGCTTCCTGTGCCAGCTCTTCGCTTGCCATAGTAACAAATCCAAACCCTCTTGAACGACCGGACTGCCGATCTTCAATAACAACTGCTTCTTCGACATCACCGACTTGTTCAAATAATTGCTTCAAGTCGTCGCCTCTCATATCATAATCTAAGTTGCCAACATACAGCTTATTGGTATTAGCCATTTAGTTTCACCTCCTTGGGAAAATTCTTCTTGAAGTCCTAACAGACCAAAAGAAATCTATAAATCATTAAACTGTCTTTATTATAACAGGAAAGAAAAATAAGTCAAAAAATCAGCAAACACCCAAAAAGACCTGATGACAGTCAGGATTTGGACAATGGTCGCCTGGTTTCATATAGCCGTTTACTTGATGATGACAATAAGGACACTCCTTAACATAGGTTCCTATTGACTCCTTATGAAACCCCGCTTCTTTGCCCGGCCCCAAGTCTATTTTAAAATTATTAACCAATAATTCATTGTTTGAGGCCCCGCAACCGGAACCAAAACCGTCAATGGTTCGTCCGGTTGCCTGCATTAATTCTCTCTCAAATCTGGCCGCCAGCCTAATTCTTTGTCCAAAAGAAACATTAGAACTTATCAACCGATCAAAATGCCTGTCAATTACTCCTCTTGCCTTTCTGCTTACTCTTGCTTGTTCTTCTTTTGCCCGCCCCGCCGCAATTGCCCGCCAGACATTATCTGAAATTCCAATATGTCTCGCTAAAAGTTCAACCGGATCATCGCTATCGGCAATTTCTAAATATAAAGGCGTCTTTCTTAATTCATCTAAATTATTAAAGTTTTTTTTAGAAAGTTTTTGAGCAGTTTGGATATACTCATTTTCCCCCCATTCATCTTGCCGGACCGGGATGGCAAAATAGTCTATCCCGTTTCCGCCCTCATGCCCGATATAAACATTTATTCTCCCCTCGGGTTGGTTCTTTTCAAAATCAGGAGGACTAATCCACAACCCAACCAAACGCTGGTCAGTTTCCAAAAAACGGCTAAAAATTTGTTTAGAAACTTCATGGTTGTGAAACCTTTCCAAAGTTTTTTCCCCATCGGCGGAACAAATTAAGTCTCTGCCGTCTTTTGTCGGCAAATATTGCAAATAAGTCATTCTTCTTTCCGGCGGTTGACTTATATCTGCTTCCATTAAATAAGCGCCGGTGTCAGCCGTCATTCTTTTTCTTGCTTTTTCCGGAGGTAATCCTTGATATAAACTGGTGTCAAAAGCTAGTCTTTCTGTTTGCAGCATATTTTCTCCTGCTCGGGATAATTAGAAGTTGCTAATTTTCTGGCTTTTCCGACCTATTTTTGATTCGAAAATCAAATAGTCGAGAATCACAGTTGCGGCACAGCTGTGGATTTACACCACATTCCTTTAACACAACCTCTAATTATTAGACTACGCTTTAAAACTTAGTTTGTCAAAGAACTATTAAAGAAGTTAACTTTATTTAATTATAATATTCCTATACTGTTTTAATTCTTTTTCTCCAAATTTAAGTGTGCGATCGCATAGATAAATTTTATTAATAACTTGTCGCTCTAAGTAATACGTAGGTTCTAAAGCCGAGTACGATTTCTTCTTTTTGTGTCATTTCGTTGGAGTAAGCGAACTTTATTTCGCTATCCTTTTTTTTGTAGGGGTAGACTTTGTGCCTACACACAAGGTATTTCGGTTTTGGTTGAGCGCAGCTTACTGCGCTCATCAGCTGCAATCTCATGCCCAATTTGCAAAAGTCGGCAAAAATAAAACACTTCGATGATTCGAATCATCGAAGTGTTTAGTGTTTAGGTAGGAAGTTGATATTTGGAAAGCTTTATTTTGTAGGGATTCGTAGGGAACGCAGATCTGCGTTCCCTACTTGTGTTACACTCAAATTTAGAATATATTATTTCGAATTTGTTCTTTAAATTTGTTAAAGTAAATGCTGCTCCGCACCAGGTAAGGCACAGAGCAACAATAATCTATTCTACCTTATCCTTTTTGCACTTTAATCTTTCTCGGTCTGGCTTCTTCCGCTTTTTTAAATTTAACTTTGATTACTCCGTCTTTTACTGTTGCTTCCGGCTCTTGACTCATATCAACATTCCCCGGAGCAGCAACTCGATATCGATAACTGCGGCTGGCCTTTTTGTAAAACTTCTTGCCTTCTTCTTCTTTCTCTTCTTGACCGCGAATCTCAAGAATTCCGTCTTCAAAAGTTACTTCCACGTCTTCGGGTTTAACTCCGGCCACATTTGCCTCAACCACTATTTCATCTTCAGTCTCATAAACATCCATCTGCCTGCCGCCGTATTCCGCTTCACCTTCTTCCCAAATGGATGGCCAGCGCCAAAAAGATCGCAGATCAAACGGATCAATCAAGTTTTTGTTTGGCATCTTTTTCACCCCCTTGTTATTAAACTCAATAATTAATAACAAACAATTATCAGTCAAACAATTACTTTGCTAATTTAAGTATAAAATGAGTCTTTTTTTTTGTCAAGAAAGAAATTAAAATCTGCCTTTTATAGTAAACTTACAATGAGGACATTTATCTTTAGAAAATCTTTTTTGCACCTGGTAGCCTACACGTTTAATTAATGTTTCCCCACATTGCGGACATTTGGTCGTCTGCATTTGTGTTCCCGGGATATTGCCTCCATAAACATAAGCTAACCCCGCTTCTTTACCGATTTCATAAACCTCTTTTAATTTATCAACGTGAGTATTAGGCAAATCCTGAAGCTGCCAGGATATTTGGGAAGAAAAAGCAGAAATATGCCAAGGGACATTTTTACCAAGTTTATTTTTAATAAACTCTGCCAAATTTCTTAACATATTTAAATCATCGGATAAATTTGGAATCACTAGTGTCGTCACTTCCAGCCATACATCACTTTTTGCTAACCGCTGACAGTTTTCTAATACCGGCTTAGCCCGCCCGCCGCATATCTTTTGGTAAAACTCATCTTCCATTGATTTCACATCAATATTAATTCCGTCTAAATAAGGAATAATCTTATCTAAAGTTTTATCGCTCATAAATCCATTGGAGACCCAAACGTTTTTTAATCCCCTTTTATGGGCCAATTTCATTGTTTTCAAAGCATACTCAATAAAAATAGTCGGTTCGTTGTAGGTATAAGCAATTGATCGGCAATTGTTGTTTATCGCCAAGTCAACAATTTTTTCCGGCGGTAAATCCCGGCCCCAATTTATTTGATCATATTTTTCAACTTGTCCTTTGAGTTCATAAATTTGTGAACTCCGCCAATTTAAGCAATTATCACATTGAAAGTTACACCCAAAAGTCCCGATTGACAGCGCTCTTGAGCCAGGTAAAAAGTGATAAAGCGGTTTTTTTTCAATTGGGTCTACATGAGCATCAAGTGCTTTGGCGTAAACTAAAGAATAAAGTTTTCCGTCTCTGTTTTGGCGGACACCGCAAACACCGGCCCGGCCGGAAGAGATAGTGCAGAAATGATTGCAAACTTGACAGTGAACATTCTTGTTTTCCAATTGGTCATAAAGAATTGCTTCTTGCATAATTCATTATACAAAAAGTAAAGAACTAATTAGTCCATACATTTTTCCCCACATTGGTTAAAATGGGTAATTTAGAACGATCCCCTTTTTAAATACACAAAAAAGGGATTCCTCTGGACGAGACTCTACTTGGAATGACACAGTCTGTCGCAATCCGTAGGGACAGGTCGCGACCTGTCCCTACAATCTGAAGAAATGGAAAGCGCCGAATCTTTTCTCACAAAATACCCAAAATAATCACATATTGACACAAATAGATAAATATAGTATAAAATAGATATGGATTACAAACTACCAATAACCTATACACCAGATCAAGTAGCGGAAATTTTGCAATTAAGTAAAAATACTGTTTACAAACTAATCAATAAAGGAGAAATTAAGGCAAAAAAATACGGCAATGTTTATAGAATACCAGCAAAATCTATATCTTTTGCCCTTACTGGATTAGATTACGACCTATTAGAAGCACAGCAAGAAGATCAAAAGAACCTAAAAATTATAGAAGAAAAACTTAATGAAGCAAGAAAAGAGTTATGGGATTAAGAGTATTTATTGACACTGATGTGTTCATTTCCTCTCTTTTATCAAAAAAAGGCGCTGCTTTTGAGCTGCTAACTAAACAATCCCGATTAAAAAAATATATTTCTAATTACTCCCAAAAAGAAATATTTAGAACTGCACAAAAGCTGAAAATAGAAAAAAATAAAGTAAAAAAGAAACTACAACAATGCCAACAAATAAATATTTCTCAATCTATAAAAAAGATCCTTCAAACCTATATTTCTTATGTAAATGACAAAAACGATGCCCATATATTAGCGGGTGCTATAAAGAGTAATTCAAAATTTTTAGTTACTTATAACCTAAGAGACTATAAAATCAACCTAATTAAAAATGATTTCGAAATTATTTGTCTCAAGCCCGCAAATCTACTTCAAATTTTAAGGAACAAAACGAGTTAAATGTTTTTTTGGCGGTATAAAGACGGATCAACCACAGCAGCCATTTTGTCTACATTTAAGCCTTTATTTATAAACCGATTTAATTCTTGGGCGGTCTGTTCCGGGTTTATTATAGTCTGGTTGTAATCCACTTGTAAAACCTCGATATTTTTTTGATCAGCCAGCCACTGCTTAACTTCTTTTAGATGCCGTTTAAACGCCTGCTTTATTGCTTGTTTATCAACATTATCGTTCCGGCTCCTGCGCTCCATCATCTTGGCCTGCGAAGCTAACACTTCATCTAAATCTCTATTTATAAAGACTACTTTGTAATCATAATCTTTTGGTAAATACTCTAGCAACTCCGAAATTATTTTAACTGCTTTACCTTGGGCCTGATCCAGCCAATCAGTTTTACCTTGAGGCAATTTTTTAACCGGTTCAAATTCAAAGTAGCCTTGAGGATTGTCTTTGTCCGCCCGTCTCAGCTTATCCGTCAAAATCTGCATTCCGCCGGCTTGAACCATGTTCATCAGCATTGACGTCCCGGACCGAGGCAAGCCGGAAACTAAATAAACCATTAATTTAAAATCACAATTGCCAAATTTAAAAGACAAGCAAATCCAACCCAGGCTAAATAAGGAACAAGTAAATAACCGGCTGTTTTGGATACTTGTTTAAACTCAACAAATGTTTTTAATATTGCCATCTGCAAAAGAACAATCTCAAAAAAGGCCAATAACGGGCTTTTAAAACTAAAGAAAATAATGGAGAATAAAAAATTTAGACCCAGCTGAACAAAATACCATTTTAAGATTGACCACCGCCAGCCCACTTTCCGCCACACTAAATAAACGCTGACTGCCATGAAAAGATATAGTAATGTCCACGCCGGCCCGAACACCCAGCCCGGCGGGTTAAACCAAGGTTTATTCAACTGCTGATACCATATATCATTCCCCGGCTGAGTTAAGAAACCGACTAGACCGCCGCCTACCTGGGGCACTAAAACAAAAAAAACTAAAACTAAAAAATTTTTCATTAATTGCTTTTATTTAAAAATTTTCAATGTAAAAACATTCTGCCAAAATGATAAAATCAGTTCATTAAATGATTTCAACCCCCATAAAAGCTTGCTCAACAAAGAGGTTTCTTCCTTTATCTGCTGTTGTCCCAAAATCCTACCTTCTTCATAGAATTTTAACTGCGTTTTCTCCTCGGTTTCACCCAAAACTCTAGCTTCAAACATTACCTGCTGCTGTCCTTGTTGTTCTCCACTGATTTTTTCCGGCAGGACTAAAAAAGATGCTTTGGATAATTTGCTCAATACATTGCTTCCCTGACCGTCATTGGCCAATACCAAAGATGTCGGCAAAAACTCGACTTCGGCTAAACCCGGACTAATTCCTTTAAAATAAAAAGTGGCAAATAATCCTCGATCCCCTTGATAACCGGGATTGGGCACTCCCCCGGTTAATCGGGCATAACCGGCCTCATTATCAATTTCTTTTTGGATGAATACATTGGCAAAAGAATCATTGGTGGAAACTTCAACTATCTCTAATCGATTGGGGTTGTAACCCACATCAACCTGAACGGCATTGATTGGTATTTTTAGATTCATCAGCTCTATCTTCATTGGAAAAATTTCTTCCAAGCGATATTGTCCTTTGGGCGGGATGGAAAAATAAGCCGTTTTTTTACCTATGGGAAAATTCAAAATACTCCGGCCCAAAATCAACTGCGTTTCTACCCAAACCAATCCCAAGCAAAAAAGCGAGATAAGAATAATTAAAAAGAAATTCCCCAGAGCAGAAAGAAAATTCTCGGGATTAGTCTCAAACGCTCCCCTAATATGCTTTCCTGCAAATAAATTGCCCAGAAACGCCGGAATTTCATCCGGGATAAAAAACCAAAGAATTAAATAACTAAAAGCCAAAAATATTCCAAAAGCAGCCATTACGTGGATAAAAACCCAGGAAAGTAAAATTAAAACGATAAAATTGAAAATTAAACCAACTGGAATCATAAAATTAAATTATTCCCTCCCTATATAATACAATAAAATTGAAAAATCAACTAAATCACATCTTCCGTCCGCATTTAAATCACAAACATGTTTTTCCTGCCGTAATTTTTTAATCGTATACTGGTAAAAATCTTCTACCCAAATTTGCAGTGCTTCTTGCATCTGGCTTAATTCAATTTTACCACTTTTATTTAAATCAAAAACAGAAACTAACCGCGGTAAAATCGGGGTTGGAGTCGGCGGAATCGGAGTATTGGTTGCGGTTGGTTGTTCTGCTGATTCTTTTGTCTCCACTTCTTCGGTCTGCAGACTAATATCGGCTTCTTCTTCGCTTCCCGTTGGCGTTGCCGTTAAAGTCGGGGTCGGGGTTGGGGTTAAAGTCGGCGTCGGCGTCATTGTCGGGGTCGGGGTCGGATAAGGAACACAACCAGAAGTATCAAAGTCGCAGGCAATGTCACAAGACAAGGTTCCGCTTTGATAGCCTAATGACTCGCAGGTTTCGCCGTTCAAATCTTCTCTTTCGCAGTCTTCCGGTCCCTCAATTACCCCGTCGCCGCAAATCGCTATCTTTACACTGCCGGTGACAAAATCAAATTGCTGGGCAAAAAGCTTATGAAGAAAATCTAACTGTGACAGCATGAGGCCTAAAACTAAAAACAGCAGTATTCTTTTTATAAAATTGTCCATTCATTTTAATTCTTTTTTTCTGATTCAGCTTTTCCTGCTTCCGGTTCAGGCTTTTTTTTCTTCCCCAGCTGAATATCAATTTCAACCCCTAAAAGTTTTTTAAGGCTGACAATTAAAAGGCCGCCGCCGGCTACACCGGCAATAATTGCGGAGTAAGGGTAATAATCCTGCCAAAAATGGACCCCGCGGTAATAAACCGCCGCTAAAACATTAGCCGGCTCAACCGTAAAATAAAGTTTGGAAGCAGCGGCAATATTTATTGAGGCACCTCCGGCTTCTTTTACTACCGGTTTGCCTTGCAAAAAAGCAAAATAATCGCCCGGCTCGGCTTTAAACGGCAGAACTAAACTTATTTCAACACTTTGTGATTCATCCGGTTCTAAATAAAATTCTTCAGGAGAAAACTTAATCCATTCTCTCGGAACTCTTAATTGTTCTTGATCTGTTTTATAAGCAACATCAACCATATAATCGCTGGCTTCATCGCCGGTATTAAAAACCACTAAATTTGGAAATTTATAAACCATCCCCGGTTTTAAATCTTCGTCAATAGTGATTGTTCCCGAGCCGACGCCGACTCCAAGTTTTGAATAAATTACTGAAGAGAAAACAAGTAAAGAAAAACAAAATAATAAAATAAATAAAATTGCTTTTTTTAGCTTCATCCTGTTAAGTTTACCATATCAACCGTGGATATCAAAAGATTATTTATTAATTAGCAGTTGCCTGAACTGAAACATCTACACTCTGCTCGTCCGTAGCATCTGTAGTATCTGGTGTGGTAAGCCTTAGATCGAAATCTTGGGTTGCACTAGTTCCTATACCCGTAACGATTTCGGTGTAAGACGAATTATTTAAATAACCTGCCCAAGTGCCTCCCCCATCAATTGAGTATTCATGAGTATACTGTTCATTTCCTGTAGACCCTGCTAAGGTCCATGAAGTCGAATCTGTCCCCTGCAAATGAAAATCCTCAACCACATTGCCTGTATTAGTAATTGTTTGTGTATCTGTCTCTCCAACATCGAGTGTAGTCACAGACTCCCCTATTCCTACCACCCCATAAGCAATATTTGCATCAGAAACACTCAAAGAAATCTGCTCGGCAGTAACTGTTGCAGACACTGTATCAGTATCTGCTGCTCTTACTCCCAAATGCATCATCAGGCCGGCTAAACTTATAAATAAAATTAAAGCCACTTCCCTGATTTTCGTGGTCCGTGGATTTGTTTTGCGAAAATTGATTTCCATTTTATATTTCTCCTTGGAAATAATAACCATTAATTTTCCTACTATTTTCCAGAATAGCAGTAAGAAAATAGACTTGTCAAGAACCAATTTTTACGGTGCGGTGGCGGTAACGGTAACCGTTGAGCTGTGCTGATTATATGAGCTGGTGGAAGTCGGCATAGTTAGGCGGAAATAAATATCTCTGGTCGCCCCCTCGCTGACATTGGTATCAAAAGTATAAAGCGTATTTGCCTGGGCAAAAGTGGTCCAAGTTGAGCCGTCATTGGAAAAATCCCAGACAACTTGGTCGGCTCCGTTAGAGGTGGATAAAGACCAAGTATTGGTTCCGTCGGAAAAATTAGTGCTTTCAACATCCAAATCCGCCGGGCCGGAATCAACGCTGATTGTTTGAACGTCATCGACTCCGCTTGCGGTGGAATCGATTGTCGTATCCAGCGGCTGATAGCCGAATTCAACGCTTCCGTCGGTGGTTATACTGATAGCAACCGAGGCCGTTTCGGTATAGGTCACTTCCGCATACATTGCATAAACAACGACATCATTGGGAGGTCCACCGCTGAAGCGGTCTACATCAAGAGCGATTGAGAGAGAATCCAATTGCGCCTGGGTGAGAGAAAGACCGGAAAAAGTAACTGAATGCCAGGCATCAGTGCTGGACTGAGTAAACGCAGCCCGAGATGAACGGGTGGTCGATTCATCGTCGTCATAAAGCTGAACAAAAAGTTCCCCATTGGCTCCATCATTATGATAAACCCAAACGTCTATTTGAGAAACGGTGTCAACACTGCTTATTGTCGACATCCGAAGAAAAAGCTCTCCCACATCAACGAATCTAGAAGAAATATAATCACTAGTTGTCGGCGTATTCGGCTCCCTTACTCCATCATCTATTTCAGTATAAAAATAAGTTCCGGTTGAGCTCCAATTCCCATTTGCATTCGACCCATCGCCGTCGGGGTCAATGTAATCGGTTACCGCATAAATATCGGCAGAGAAAAAACTGAAAATAAAAAAAAGATTAATAAAGATTAGAGTAAAAAGAACAAAATAACGCTTCATTACTTCATTATATTACAAATATTCTTCTATTTTGGAAAGATTTTTATTCTTGTCTTAATTTTCTTTTTGTTTCCTCTAATCTAGCGATTAATTTCTTTCGCTGGGCACCGGTCAATTTTTCTGCTTTTAACAGTATTTCATCAATTTTTTCCTCGCTTGATTCCAAAGCGTCGGCAACTTTATGTTTCACTGCTTTCCGATTTTCTTCTTTAGCTAAAATCACTGCGCTCGCTCCTACTAATACCCCTAAAAGCGCTGAACCGATTAAATCCAGACTGTGTTTTTTGTCATTTTTCATCACTTTCACCTCCCTTTATTAACTTAATTAAAAAATTGATATATGAAACATTATACTAAAAATTGTGAAAGGGTTTAAGGTTTTGTAATAAATGTTTAAGAATCAAGTTATTAATTAAAAGGGGAGGCAGAATGCCTCCCCTAAAAGAAATCATTTGTGGATAGATGTTATCTGTCCACAAACTTATGGCCTTTTCTTCCACCCATTCCTAAGCCTCCCCCGCAACCGTATTCAGACAAAGCCTCCAAATCAATTCCTTGATCTGCCATCCATTCCTGCATCTCTTCCCGCATTTGTCCGCGAGATTCAAACATTTCTTGATGCTTATCAATTATTACCTGCTTTTGTTCGGCAGTAATCACCCCGTCATCAACCGCCTGCTGGAATTTGTCGTCACGCATCACTTGTTTATCAGCCCGGCGCTGTTCATGATACCGGCTTAAGGTTTCATCCACTTCTTCCTGGTTAAGATTAAATTTCTCCGCCAATTGTTGAACTACTCCACTGCGGCCGTAGCTGGGTTCCTCATCAGCTCTGGCCTGCTTGACCAGCATTGTCCCGGAAACTGCCAATAAACCAATTATTGCTAAGGGGATTAACACTTTTTTCATTTGCATTTTTATTCACCTCCTTTCCTCATGATTATTAATCTAAATAATCAAGCTGAAAAAAAGCTTAAAATCTTAAGAGGAGTTTTTCGGGAGCTTAATGGTGAAGGTGGTTCCTTGATCAAACTCACTGTCAACCTTAATCGTCCCCTGATGGAGATCAACTATTTTTTCCGCCAGGGAAAGACCTAAACCAAAGCCGTCATTAGTCCGGGAACTGTCCGCCCGATAAAAACGGTCAAAGATATAGGGAAGATCCTTATCGGAAATCCCCACTCCGGTATCACTTATTTCAACTACTGCCTGCTTATTTTGAGAATAAAGGGTTACTTTTACTTTCCCTTTTTTAGGAGTATATTTAATTGCATTGTCAAGCAAAATCATGATTACTTTTTCAATGCTGTCTGAATCCACCCCCGCTTGAACTTCATCTAAATCAAATTCAACCTGAATGTTTTTTTCTTCTGCCAACGGTTTTAGTTTTTTATAGACCTGCTCGATTAATTTTTTTAAATCTGCTTTTTTTAAAGTCAGCTGATTGCCGTTATCTTGATACTTAGCCAAACTTAGTAAATTGTCAGTCAACTTTTGCACAGAATTAACTTCTTCCAAATTACTTTGTAAAATATTTTTGTAATTCTTTTCTTCTTTATCTCTTAACGCCACCTCAATTGACGTTTTTAAAACGGTTAACGGCGTTCTTAATTCATGGGCGGCATCAGCGACAAATCTTTTTTGGTCTTCCATTGCCTGCTTAATCGGTTTCAAAGTCCGGCCGGCCAGCCAATAACCGCCGACGCCGGAAAAAACTAAAATCCCGGCGTTAGTATAGCCAAGAACCAGTAATACCCGTTTCCTAACTTCTTCTACATCCTGGACAAAACTAACCTCATGAACAGGATTTATTCTCCGCATTCGTTTTTCAATTATCTGCATCCGCTGGGAAAAAACCAAACCGACGCCCCGGTAAATAATCCCGCTGAAAGCCAAACTAATGGTCATAATTATTGCCAAGTAAAACCCGGTTAGTTTTAATCTGGCGGTATCAAATAGATTCTTTTTCATCTCTTTTTCCCCTAAAAGCTGACAGCTAATCCCTATCAATTATTTTATATCCAAACCCTCTGACGGTTTTAATTAAATCCGGTTTACCTAATTTTTTTCTTAAATAACCGATATAAACTTCCACGGTGTTGGGAAGAATATCAGCGTCATAATCCCAAACATGATTAATAATCTGCTGTTTAGTCACTACCTGATCTTGATGACGCATTAAATATTCCAGCAAAGCAAATTCGGTTTTTGTAAGCTCAATTTCCTTGTTGTTTTTTCCCACCGTATAATCAATTGTATTTAGTCTCAGGTCACCGGCTTTAAGAATTTTAGGAAGAACTTTTTTCGGCCGTCTGATTAATGCTTTTATTCTCGCCACTAGTTCCTCAAAATCAAACGGTTTGGCTAAATAATCATCAGCGCCGCAGTTTAAGCCTTTGACTTTGTCTTCCACTTCGTCTTTAGCAGTTAACATTAAAATCGGCGTATTATCTTTTTCTTCTTCCCTTAGTTTGCGGCATATTTCCATTCCGTCCATTTTAGGAAGCATTAAGTCCAAAATTATTAAGTCATAATCTTCACTAACTGCCAAGCCCCATCCTTCTTCCCCGTCAAAAGCCAAATCCACGGCATACCGCTCCTGCTCCAACCCCTTTTCTATTGATCGGGCAATCTTTTGGTTGTCTTCCACTACTAACAGTCTCATTGATAGCTTATAGCTTTTAGAGAACTAGCTTTTAGCTCTCTTATTCTCCAACTTTATAATAATTGTAGTCAGCATTTTTTGTATCTCTTCGAGTAAACCTTCCGCTTTTTTATAACTAATATCTTTATAAATTTTCTTTGCAATTATTATTTGTGTTTCCAATTCTGCTGCTGAACCATTAGCAATTCTCAAGAAGTGTAAAAAATCATTCTTTGTTTTCCTTTTTTTACCTTCTGCTATATTTGAAGGAACAGCGACAGCTGATCTCCGCATTTGGCTGGTCAGTCCATAGATTTCAAACTTGGGCATTCCCTCTGTTATTTTATAAATCTCAACGCTAAGCTTAACCGATTTTTGCCAAACTATTAATTGTTTAAAAGATTTTACATACATAACTTCTAATCCCTATCAGCTAATCCCTAAAAGCTAATATCTTAATTATACTGGAAAGGCTGAATTTTAACTGAAAAGCTACATTCTAAATCCAAGTGCAACTAATAAAAAGAGATTTCTCCACTCGCTGCACTCTGTCGAAATGACAGGAGGCCGTGGCAGACAATACGTTTACAAAAGTCCAGTTAGTCTCATTCAAAGAAGGATTGTCAATGGTCAATTGTCAGTGGTCAAAGGTCAAATGTTCTTCTTATGATGATGCTCCGATAATTATCCGGATATCATATTCAGCGTCTTCCTCTAAATATTCCGACTGGACGCTGACTTCATATTCCTGTTCTAAATCATTTTTCAACTCTTCTATAAACTCCTTTTTATCTTCTTTAACATAAATTTCGGTTTCTTCATAATCAAATGAGCCGGCGTTGCCGACACTAATATTTTCATATCCCAGATTTTGTAAAAGCGCTTGTCCGTCTCCGGCTGCACCCGGCGCCCCACTGCCGTTTAATACTTGAATTGTTATATCTCCTTTGGATACCGCCGAGGTCGGTTCCGGAGTTGTTGTTGGTTCGTCCGCAATCTCTGATTCCGCATCAATCGGCGCCAGCGTCGGTACTGCCTCTTGATCAGCTTCTGAAGCAGAACCTGATCTTTGAAAATAAAAATAACCGCCGCCGACCAGCAAGCCGGCAAAAAGACCAACTGCCAAGCCGATTACAATATGTTTTGTTTCCATATTTTATATTCTAACATTAAATTTTAATTTTTTTAAGCAGCATTTAAATTAAAGTAGAAAAAACCGGCCGGCCAATTATAAGGTTAATATTTAGATTCTGGATAATATTCTAAAACATATTTTAGAATTTGGTTTGCCTCGTCAGTGTAAAAAGTCAAAAATAAAGTTTCCGGGTTTCTTTCAAATTTCATTTGGTCTGAAATATTACTGGCAATTTGCCACCGCTCTTCCTGCAAGTTGATAACATAATGTTGTTTAACTTTTTCAATTGTGTCTTTAGTTATATAAGTAACCGCCTCGTAGCCCCGGTCAGACGGATTCTCATAATTTATCCTGATCGATTCCGGATAACGGCCGATTACATCCAAATCTTTTGTCCCGACTGTATCCGTTTCCGGTAAAGATTTGCCTTGGTCTTCGGTTATCACCGAGGACTGGGTAAAGAAATAAAATCCTACCCCCAGAATAATAAATAAAACGACAATAACTAAGAAAATCTTAGAGTTGCCGGTTGGATTTTTTAGATCTTTTTCATCAATCATTAAATTAATAGTATCGGTTAAAAAAATATTTGTCAAATACATAGTTTAAATGTGTTAATATTCTTTTAATGTTATTTCCGATTATCATTGTTTATTTTTCAGCATTCTTGCTTTCATGCCTGGCTCTGGACAAGGCAAGCATATACATTACTAATTCCCTCTTGAATATTTCAGATATTTTAAAACTAAAAAAGTTTACAGTCGCTTCATTTATTATGACTCTTGTCTCTTCTCTACCGGAAATTTTTATTGGTATTTCTACTGCTGTTCATCAGAAACAAGAGCTTTCATTGGGAAACGTTATCGGCTCAAATATCATTGTTCTGACCTTGGTAATCGGCATCGGCGGATTAATCGCCAGAGGATTGTGTTTTAAAAGCAAAACTGTCCGCCGGTCTTCATTTTACGCCGCCTTTATTGCTCTTTTACCGCTGATTTTAATGCTGGACGGAGAACTGTCCCGATGGAACGGGGCGATTTTGATTATTGCTATGGTTTTTTATTTTATACAACTGATTGTTCAACAAAGAAAATCTACTGATAATAAGCTGGGGCTTGTCAAAACTGACCAAAAAACCCCCAACTTTCTTCTGAAAAATTTTGCGGTTTTTATTTTTGGAGTTCTTTTCCTGCTGATTGCAGCCGAAATACTAGTCCGGTCTGCCTCCGGAATAGCAGAACAACTGAATTTATCTCTTCCCCTTGTCGGTCTGCTTCTGGTGGCGATTGGAACCTCAGCCCCTGAACTTTCTTTTGGGATCAAGTCAATTACCCAAGGACACGACGATATGCTTTTAGGAAACGCCATCGGTTCGGTCGTGGTCAACTCCTCTTTAGTAATCGGAGTAGTTGCCCTGATCCGGCCCTTTTCAATTCCCAATCTTGCCCCTCACATAATCGGAATCTCATTTACAATTATTATTGCGGTTTTATTTGCTGTTTTTGCCAAAACCGACCACCGGATTACCCGCCGGGAAAGCGTTTATCTCATCTTTGTTTACGCTCTTTTTCTAATCGCTCAAGTTATTATCCCGCATTAAAATTAATTAGCGCTTGACAAGCTCTAAAATTTAGTTTAGTCTGAAATTACACAATGGCTGGAAAATCTTATTTAATCGGGGTCGGTCAAACAAAATTCGGCAATGCTCTTGAGGAGCCGGAGCTAAAAGATAAAACTTTTCAAGAAATGGTGGCTACTGCCGCGTTTGAAGCAATGGAAGATGCCGATCTCGGCCCGGAAGATATTGACGCTTTTTATGTTGGCAATATGCTTTCCCACACCTCCCAAATTTACAGCCACGCCACTTTACTTGCTGATTGGCTGGGATTAAGAAACGTCGCCGGTTATCATTTTGACACTGCCTGTTCAACCACCAATACCGGGTTGGGAATCGCCGACCAGGCGATTAAATCCGGCAAAAGCAGGAATGTTCTGGTTGTAGCCGGTGAATACACTCTTTCCGCTCCGGATCCGGACAACGTCAACCCTTTGGAAAGACATCCTATCGACGCCACTCAGTTGTGGAAATGGACGGATTTCGGCGTTGACCACGTTTATGCTTACCACCATTATTATGACATCGCCTCTGCCTACGGCGCCTTCCCCACCATTGCCTATATGAGAAAAAACAACCTTTCTTTTGAAAAAATGGACGAGGTAATGATGGAGCTCAACCGGATTGTTCGTAAACATTCTTCACTTAATCCCAAAGCAATGGTAAATCAAACTTTAGAACAAACTGCTGAACAGGCGGGTTTTTCTAGTGTTGAGGATTTTTGGGAATCTCCCAAAAACCCATTTTTTGCCTGGCCGACTCGTCTGCTAAGTGCTTTAAACGCCGCTGACGGGGCGTCGGCCTTTGTTGTTTCTAATGAAAAACGGAATAAACCGGCCGCAGAAATTGCCGGATACCACTGGTGTGCTTCCAATTACCCCTGGTATGATGAAAAAGTTAATCCGATGCAGCAAGACGTAACCGCCTTTGAGCAGGCTTACAAAATGGCCGGAATCCAACCTGAAGATTTAGATCATCTCTATGTTCATGACTGTCTGCAAATATATCAATTAGTTTTATCTGAAGTTGCCGGCTATTTGCCGAAAGGCGAAGCCTGGAAAGCAGTTTTGGACGGCAGAATAAGCTACCAGGGAGACAAACCCTTAAATACCAGCGGCGGCAGACACGGAGTCGGCCACGCATTTGAAGCTTCCGCAGGAGCAGAAATTTACCATTTATTAAAACAAATGCGCGGTGAGGCCGGACAGGTTCAAATGGATAATCCTCCCCGGATTGCCGCTCAACACAACCACGGCTACGGGATGCATAGTGCAGTTACTATTTTTAAAAGAGAAGATTAATTATGGTCAAAACAATTGCTAAAAATTGGTACGATAATTTAAATCAAGGAAAAATCACCGGACAAAAGTGCAATAACTGCGGAACGGTCAACTTTCCACCGATCACCGCCTGCAAAAACTGCCGGAGTCGGGATTTGGCTGAAATTGAAATGAGTGGAGAGGGAGAATTAATTATGTTTTCCTCAACCATGCTCCCGGCGGCAAAATTCAGCGACGAACCCAAAAGCGCCTACGGTTTAGTAAAATTAAAGGAGGGGCCGGTTTTCTTAACCAAAGTGGAAGGTTTTGACTTTAGTGATAATCAGGCAATCAAAAAAGAAAATGCTGGTCTGCCTGCCAAAGTAAAAGCTAAAATTTCCAAAGCTGTAGATACAAATATTGTAATCTTCGAAAAGGCCTAAAATTAAATGGATAGACAAGAAATAGAACAAAAAGTAATCAGTATAACTGCCGACCTGTTTCATAAGAGTGAAGATGAAATAAATTTGGAAACAGATTTTGTCCAGGATCTCCGGGCAAAATCTATCGACACAATTGGCTTGATTGCCGCCCTAGAAGGCGAATTTGATCTTCAGATCCCGCCGGCGGACGTTAAGAAAAACAACACTGTCGGCAAAGCAGTAGACTGGCTTGACCAAAAGTTAAACAAATAAGAGTGACTTATATTCTAGTTTTAAACGCAGGTTCAACTTCAGTCCAATACTCTCTTTACGATCAAAAATTAAATCTAATCTTAAACGGAAGAGAGGAAAGAATCGGCCTGCCGGGCGGCGCTGAAAACCATCTTCAAGCAATTAAAAAAATATTAAGAAATATTACTTCGGAAAATAAAATTGAACAAGGAAACATCAAGGCTGTCGGCCACCGGGTTGTCCACGGCGGGGAAAAATATTCTTCTTCAGTCATTATAAATCAACAAGTCATTGACCAACTTAAAAAATATATTAAACTGGCGCCGTTGCACAACCCCCATAATATCACCGGAATAGAAGCCTGCCAAAAATTGCTTCCCCAAGCTGTCCAGGCCGCTTGCTTTGATACCGCCTTTTACTCAAATTTAAAGGAAAAAGCGTTCGTCTATGCTCTGCCATATCAGCTTTATCAAAACCATCAAATCAGAAGGTACGGTTTTCATGGAATTTCACACCAAAGAACCGCAGAACAGGCTGAGAAAATTCTTAATAAAAAAATTGACAAGATGATTACCTGCCATTTAGGCGGCGGTTCATCAGTAACCGCCATTAAAAAGGGCGATGCCGTCAATACTTCTATGGGATTTACTCCCTTGGAGGGCCTGGTAATGACTACCCGTTGCGGCGACATTGACCCGGCGATAGTTCCCTACTTAATTAAAGAATTAAATTACGATATTGACCAAGTGGATGAGTTGATGAATTATAAGTCAGGATTTTTGGGGATTTGCGGCAGCCGGGATTTTAGAGAAATTTTAAAAGGCAAACAAAAAGATGAAAAAAAGAAACTTGCTTTTGACATTTTTTGTCAGGCAGTAACTAAATATATCAGCTATTACACTGCCCTATTAAACGGCGTTGACGTTATTGCTTTTACTGCCGGAATCGGCCAAAACAGCTGGGAAGCAAGAAAAGTGATTATGGATAATTTCCAATTTCTCGGGGTTAGTTTAGAGGATGAGAAAAATAAGAATAATGAATTAATTATTTCTTCGGCTGAGTCTAAGGTGACTGTTATGGCAATTCCGGCCAATGAAGAAATTAAAATTGCTCAGGAAGTAAAAAAGTTAATATGAATATTATCAATAAAATTGAAGAAAAATTACTGGCCCAAAAAGCAAAAGCAAAAATTGTTTTCCCGGAAGGCGAAGACGAACGAATAATTTCTGCCTGCAGCAGTTTAGCCTCAAAAGGGCTGATTTCACCAATTTTGCTAGGCGAAAAAGCAAAAATCGAGCCGCAGCTGCCGTCAACAAAAGAAATTCAAATTATTAACCCCAAAAACAGCAGTTTAAGGAATAAATTTGGTGAACAATACGCCGAAACAGCAGATATCTCAGCTTCAGTAGCGGAAAATATTCTTGCGAATAAACTTTATTTCGGGGCAATGATGGTTAAAACCCAACAGGCCGAGGGAATGATCGGCGGCTGTGTTTTCACCTCCGGGGAAATGATTGCGGTTTCCCAAGAAATTATCGGCTTGCAACCGGGAATAAAAGTTCCCTCCAGCTTCTTCTTAATGACCATCCCCGATTTTGACGGCGGAGAAAACGGCAGCTTGATTTTCGCTGATCCATCAATGAATATTGCTCCGACCAGTGAAGAATTAGCCCATATTGCCATCAGCTCTGCCCAAAGCGCTGAAAAGTTTTTTAAGTGGAATCCCAGAGTCGCTTTTCTTTCCTTCTCGACTAAAGGCAGTGCTGATCACCAAAAAGTCAATCATGTTGTCAAAGCAATTAAAATTGCCGAACAGCAGTCGCCGTACCAGTTTGACGGCGAGTTTCAAGTCGACACTGCCGTTAATAAACAAGTCGCCAAAAGAAAAATAAAAGCAGATCCGGGCCCGGTAGCCGGCCAAGCTAACGTTTTAATTTTCCCGGATCTAAACGCCGCTAATTGCGGCTATAAACTGGTTGACCAATTAGCTGGAGCCAAAGCATACGGTCCGATTCTCCAGGGTTTTGCTCATCCGGTTAGTGATTTATCCCGAGGCGCCGCCGTAGAAGATATTATCGGAGTAATTATCCTTTTGACCTCCTGGATTAACTCTGAAAGATGATTGTCGGTATCGGCATTGATATTTTAGATTTAAAAGACTTAAAAAGAGTTGTTCAACTTGATGAAAAAGCTTTTCTAAAAAAAATCTATACCAAAAAAGAAATTGCCTACGCTAAACAAAATAACTGGCTGAAAAGCCTCGGCTCAACTTTTGCCGCCAAAGAGGCGGTTTTCAAAGCAGTCAGTAACCTCGGCTTAAAAAATATCTGCTTCAAAGAAATAGAAATTCTTCGAAACCAAAAGGGAAAACCAGAAGTTGTTTTATCAGGGGAAACAAAAGAAATTATTAAAAAGGCAGGTAAGTACGAAATCATGGTCAGCATCACTAATGCCTCAACTTTTGTTATTGCCCAATCCTTAATTCAAAA
>CAZDJQ010000016.1:0-18741 GCA_964505765.1 uncultured Gammaproteobacteria bacterium
GCAGGGCGTGCTCACCAGGGGCAGGGCGTGCTCACCAGGGGCAGGGCGAGCGCAGCCGGGCCTCTCCCGGAGTACGGCGCCATGCAGGCCCGGCGAGCGAAGCCCGGCACCGGTCACATCCAATCCGACGCAGGGCGGCTCCGCCGCCATCGAGGGCTCACACGACACCGGAAGGCGGCGCGGCGGCCCACTTTCTCTGTTTCTCCTATTCCATACGGGTTACGCCCCATATGTGCGCGTGCGCGGGCGGGAGAAATTTCTCAAAGCCTTATCAAGAAGCGAGCGCCAAATATGGAACTCAAAACCACTTGGACTTAATGACCAGGTAGTAGGAAAATCAAGGGGATACGGGGGTAGCAAAATCATTCGTGTGATTACCATAAAAATCAATGACTTACAGAATTCTGGATAATTCATGGATTGCAGGCACGTTTTTATGTATTCTCTCGTGCTCTATGCATTGCAGGCAGGCACGCACAAGGCAGGCAGGCAAGGCACGCATTGTATACCGGCACGTCTCGTGTTCTCTTGCCTTGTCTTTTCTCTTTTGCAAACAATAGTATTGTGTCGTCTCTCGTACCTTGTCTCTCTTTTCGTTTCTCGTGCTCTCTCGTGCTCACAGAGAGCACGCACAAGGCCAGGCCAGGCAGGTATACCGGCACGCATTGCATGCCATATACGGCACGTCTCGTGCTCTCTCATGCAATACAGAAAAGGCCATAGAGTATTTACCCTATGGCCTTGTATCTCGTATTCTCTCTGTGAGCTATGCCGGTACTACTTCCCGCACAATGTGCTCAATTTCGGTATTGTCAATTGTCTCTTGTGTGTCTTTCCTGCTTCCAGTCAATGCCCATGTTGCAAAACCGGAAACAAAAATCACATTGCCATTCTCGTGTTCATAGCTCATGGCCTTTTCCATGCGCATGTAGTTTGCGTATTGAAGAGACACACAAATATCCACAACGTCAAGCACATCCATTTCGGCACGTACCAATGTACGGAAAGTCTTTTCCTCTGTACCTGCAATTGTCGAGACGTGCAAAACCACTTCCAGCACTCTATCATGCGAAGCTATGCGTACCATATTCCCTCCCTTGTTTAGAATGATATTGGATATTGTTCTCGTGCTCATGCTCATAGCTACACACACTCAAGCGGGAAGTGGCAAGGTCAGACCAGGCAAGGCATTGACTCTGTGAATGACTCTTTTTCCTCTGTGAATGACTTTTACGACGGCATGACGGCAGGCAGGATACCCGCGCACATCTGACCGCGCACGTCCGACGGTACGGCAGGACAAACAACAATAGCCTATAGGTCACATATTCCCATAGGCCAGTAAAAAATGGGGACTTCCCTGTCCCCTGTCGGTCATGCATTGACTGGTTTATGGTCATGACCAATTGCATCATGGAAAACGAAACCATTATCACTTTCCCACAATTCTACTGTCTTGACTTCTGCAAGTTCCGAAAATTCTTTCCTGTCGTCGTCGGTCACGTCAAAGTACAGTATTTTGCCGTCGTCACTGTCCGCCATGCCGTCAAGATAGCACTGCCAGTAGTACGGCACATAGAGCGGTTCACCTTCAAACTTGCCCGGACTGGCAATAATACCATGTGGGTCAAGTTCATATTGGTTTGTCAATTCCTGCCTTGTCATGCTGTTTTCTCCTGCCTATGGGTCACAGATAAAAGATAATAGGGACTTCCTTGTCCCCTGTTAGTTGTTAGTTGCTTTCCTTGTCGATATTGCCCAAAGCAATGATTTTACCTTGCACCTTCAATTGTGCCAAGATGTACCGGACTTTTTCCTTGTTGCCGGACTTTTCTGCATTGTCAAGTTCAACGGTCAACCGTGCAATTTCCTGTTGTGCAATCTGCGAGTGTATATCCTGTCCGGCATGCAACATTGTTGCACTCATAAGCACAATCACAATACCGGCAACGACAAACGACTTCACGACTGCAAAAACATTAGTACGGGTATTCATACCTGCCCCTTTGTTTATGGTGGAAAGTGTTCTCATGCCCCTATCTGCCCAAAGTCATGCCGGAAATCGGCCAGGCCAGGTATATAAAGCACTTCTGTGAATGCCCTATATGCCTGGCCTTATTTTTGCCGTCACTGCCTGGCCTTGTCTTTTCTCTGTGATTGCCCCTGCAATCTGACCGTGCCCGGTTTGACCGGGCAGGTATGACGGCACCCCGGCAGGTATGACGGCAAGGCCCAGCCGGGGGCCTATGGGTCACAGATTCTATTCCCCCCAATGAAAAAGGCCCCCTTGGGGGCCTATGGGTCACCGAAAATCAAGTGCCGTGCTTATGAAGCATGGGCAAACTTGACAAATTCGACTTCCCTTTGATGTTCCGCTGTCATGGCAATAAGCGTATTTCGGCAAGTGTCGCAATTCTTTATATGCTCATTGAAAGCATATTTCAGGTGCGCATTTTCCGGCTTGTCAAGCAAACCTGAAAATCTTTCCTTGTGCGTTTCGACCGATGCACGAATGCTCGGCGCTGCTTCACTGGTAAGCTCGACAATTTGTGCCAGCGTTTCTATGCTGAAATTACAGCGTTTGTGATGTGCCTCAATAAGCTCGGCGCTGTACTGTGTTTGGTGTTGAAGTTTCATCTGTGCCCCCTTGTTTAGGTGAAAGTGTTTCGGTCTGGCACTGTCTACCGACCGGCTTGCCGGAAATCAGCCAGGCTGACTTGATAAGGAATTCCCCCGCGTGCGCCTGGGCATGCCTGGCCGCGCCGCGCCTGGGCGCCTGGGCATATAAGGGCGCCCCTGCGTTTGACCGTGCCCGGTTTGACCGTGGCCACGTCCGACGGTGGCCGGGTACGACGGCAGCCTATAGGTCACAGATTCTCTGCCGGTCAAAAAGAAAAGGGGCTTGCGCCCCTTCATTCAGCCAATCAGGTCAAAAAGAAAATCAGGTTCAAGCCCGAAAAGCTCCTCGCAAATATCATCCGGCATATCTCCATCGGCAAGCCGGTCATTCAATTCTTCCCGCGCGTCCTGAATCTGCTCTTCTGCTTCCTGCTCTGTGAGACCGTCACGGCGCATAAGAACTTCTTTCAGACTTTCCATTCACTCCCCCTTTGTTGAAGTTGTTTCGTTCACAGTGCTATCTACCGGCAATCCAGGCGGAAATCAAAAAGCCGCGCACCGGCGGCCTATAGGTCACGAAAAGCAATAGGGGGCTTGCGCCCCCTTGTCTACTTCACTTCCACGCCTTCACTTTCCAGCTTTTCGACCAGTGACCCCCAATCTGACAGCATAAATTCGCCGTCGCAATAGCAGATTGTCGGGAAATAGGTGTCACCCATATTCACATATTCCGCGACGGGGTGAAGCTCGCTATCGGTGCTCCATATTGCTTCAACGCCGAAACCTTCAAGCAGTTCATTGACCGCGCAAAACACCTTTTCGTGCTTTGACGGTTCATTGTAGCACTGCCTTGACCAATCTTGAACCGATTTGTAATTGTCGGGGTCAATCGCACCGTCAATCAGCGCAACAATCTGTTTCGCAATACCGGCGTCAATGTTGAAAAAACCAGCGACTTCTGCAATCTTGAGACCCATATTTTCCCCTTGTTAAAAGGTAGTGTTTCGTGTCCTTCTGGCACTGTCTACCGGCAATCATGCCGGAAATCTGCCTGGTTGTTTTTGTGATTTCGGCGTCTCTTCCGTGATTGCCATTTTCTGTGGTTCGCCTGGTCTGCGGTTGCCCTTGCCCCTGCATCCGACGGCGTGCGTTTGACGGCGCACGTCCGACGGTGCCTATGGGTCACTGATTCCGCCAGTTGGAAAAGAAAAGGGGCTTGCGCCCCTTGTTTACTTTTCCGGAAACATCCAATCATGAATGTAGTAGCGTCGCCCGTGACTAATCACGTAAAGAGACGCACAATTTGAATGACACGCCGCATATACGCGGTAATGACGGCTATTCCACCGCACACGGTACTCTGTCGGTATCTTACCGCCGTATCCGGTCGCGGTATACATCAGTCCGCGTTTTTGCCACCACAACAACGGCCCACGTTCAACTTTTGCATCGTTCGGTAGATATTTGACTGTCATCGTTCCCCCTTGTTGATTGTTTTCGTTCCTCATGGCACTGTCTACCGACAAGCCCGCCGGAAATCCACCGGCGCCGATGCCCCTGCTGCCCGCTCCCAGGCACGCACGCACGCGCACGCACGCACCTATGCGCTACATATACCTGCCTGCATGCGACGGCGGGCGCGTTTGACCGCGCCCCCGTATGACGGCGTCACTCCTGAGCATATCCCAAAGCGACGTTTCTGCGTTTTGCTTCAGCCCGTGCTTCATCGCAGTAGTTTCGCCCGTTCATTCTCACCGGGCCGATACGCTTTGATTTGCCGTTGTCTTTGTTCACGATGTACCATGAACCTGCACGGCCAAGCCCATGCCCCATGTCGCGTCCCTTGCCGTCGTCAAGAGAAGCAACGTGCCAAGGACCTTTGATTGTATCAACCGTAATCAGCCAGAACTTTCCAACCTGCATATCTCCCCCTTCGTTAGTGTTTCCTTACAGCTATGTCTACCGACAATCCAGGCGGAAACATCCGGCAACAACATTGCCTATGGGTTACACTTTCTCATTGCCTGAAAGAAAAGGGGCTTGCGCCCCTTTGTTCAGCAGTGAGCAAGCAGTTTCTTTTCATCAAGCGTTTTACGGACAAGCTCATTCCCGCCGTTCTCGTTTTTGTGTATCAGGTCGACGACAAGCAGGTCATTTTCCGGATTGTAGAAAAACGACAAGGTATTTCCTTTTGCTGTCGTGATTGAGTGTCTCTGTATGTCCGCCATGTTCTCCCCCTTGGTTAAAGTGTTTCGTTCTGGCACTGTCTACCGACAATCCAGGCGGAAAAACAGGGGTGTCAATCACTCTCCGGATAGCTGACCATTGTCCGACCAATGGAAAAGGGGGCCGTTTTTGCCCCCTGAAAGACACCCCCGCACATTTGACGGTGAGCGCACATCCGACGGCGCCTATGGGTTACGCTTTCTCACTGTTTGAAAAGGGGCTTGCGCCCCTTTGTTCATATCAAAAGCGGTGTTTCTGTATTGAGACTACGCACAACGGCGCCCCATGAGAATTCAAGCCGGTGCTCGGTTTGCGGCACATAGACACCACAAAACCGGTTCTTTCGGCCCGACGTCAACGCCGGAAATACTTTTCCCTTGATTTCAACCTTGACGACAGGCAAGCAATCCTTCACCATTTCCTCTGTCCATGACGTGACGTTGACCGGCGTCTTGACCAGTGACTCCAACAGTGACATATCTCCCCCTTCGTTAGTGTTTCCTTACAGCTATGTCTACCGACAATCCAGAAGGAAACACAAGCTTGCGTCACAATCGGTAGTCTGTAGGCAGTGCGCAGCACTGCGCCTATGGGTCACAGATTCCATATTTGGCAAAAAGAAAAGCGCCTAAGCGCTTTCCTCTTGCAATTCTGAAATGTGTTTGACCATGCCGGATATTTTGACGGCATTTTCATCGTATTCGTTGACATTTTCAGAATCTACGGCATAGCATACGACGCCACCGCCGATAGAATCCGCATCGCCTTGATTTGGGTAACAAGGCGAACACATCCGCGCATCGGTGAGCACATAGCGAGAATGTACAATCTGTACAGTATTCTCATTGCTATTGTACTTTGCGCTGATTTCGGCGTCAGTATCGACATCCCAAAGCCCGTTTTCATCCTTTTTGAATCCGAGCAAATAAGTATCACCGGATTCTGTGTAATCATCCGCCGAATCTTCGCCATTTTCCTCGATATATGCTTCATAATCGAGATTGACGCCATTGCAAATGATTTCATCCAGAAAATCACCAGACAGACTGTTTCCCGAACAGACGCCAGTAAGAATGTTCATTCATTCCCCCTTGTTAATGGTTTGTTTCGTTTCCCTCTGGCATCATCTACCGACAAGCCTGCGGGAAATCCGGCGTCGTTCCTCTCGCGCTCGCTCGCTCGCGCCCAGGCGGGCGCACGTGCGCATGCACGCGCCTATGCGTTACATATACCTGCCTGCATCTGACGGCGGGCGCGTTTGACCGCGCCCACATCCGACCGTGACTAACCGTAGTATGCTTCTGCGCATTCCTCGGAACAGCAGGTTTGTCCCTTTTCCTCGGGCACAAATTCGCATCCGCACCATTTGCACTCGATTGCGTAATCGCGCCATGCTTCCGGACATCCGATTTCGTGCGTCACGACTCCGTTGATTCTCAATTTCTCACAACATGGTACTGACATCGTCTCCCCCTTTGTTTGTGTTCACCGATGTCTACCCAGGTTCCTGCCGGAAATGGGGGAGCCCCGCCGGGGCCTATGGGTCACCGATTGCGCCCGGCGGGGAGGGGCTTTCGCCCCTATTTGATTTTCCATATCGGCACGGACACAAAGCCCGTTTGTGCTCTGACGCCGGTATCCTCGAAAATACCGGTTTCGTACGCCGCCGCCGCCATTTCTTCGTTCTCGCTGTAGTTTTTCACAGCGATGCATTCCGGCGGGATTGCGACGTCAGGCAGGTTCACCGAAAGCGTGCCGTATGGTTCGCCGTATTCCGTTGTGACGACCTGCAAAGCCAGCCGCTTGTTGGGATACTCTTTCAACTCGAAACGGCATTCCTCGCCCATCACCGTGAACCGCGCCGCCTTGACTGCTTCTTTGTTCATTCTCTCCCCCTTCGCTGATGAAAAGTGCGGGGTTTGCACGCTTGTTAAGCGTCAGCCCCGCTTGTTGGTTACACCGATGTCTACCAAGCATTCAGCCGGAAATGTTCACGCTTTCAATCGCTCGAAGCGGGCACGCCTCGGCAGCCATAACCATCGCCCGCGCCGCCACCTTGCTTGTCGCAGTCACGCGCAATTTGACCGTGCCTGCATCCGACCGCAGCTTGATTGTGTATGTTTTGACTGTGATTTTCATCTCTCCCCCCCGCCTATGGGTTACTGATTTCTGGGAAGCAGTGGGGGCTTTCGCCCCCCGTGCTCATGCTTCATAGTACGCGTCAATCTCATTTTCGGTGCACTGACCGATAAAGAGATTTTCGTGTTCCGTGTGAATAAACTCTTTGCCGTCAATCTCGCGTATGTCCTCAACCTTGACGGTCAGCGTTGCCGCGTACAATGACTCAAAACCCATGCCGCTGTCAAGCTCACCGGATTCGAGTTGCCGCGTTGCCTCTTTCTCCACTTCTTCCATTGTGGAGCCGGTCACAACTTCCGAAGCATAGCCGCACTTGCCGCCGCCCCAGCAGTTTCCCCAGACAATCCCCTTCGCCGTGTATCGTTTCATTCTCTCCCCCTCTGTTCAGGTTCACTGGTATCTACCCAATTCCCCGCCGGAAATTGGGGGAGGCGGCGGGCTTCACCCATGCCTATGGGTTACTGATTCCCGCCGCTCGAAAAGAAAAGACGCGGCTATACCGCCGCGCCTATGGCTAACACATTCTCGACCGTGGCATGTTCTACGGCGTCAATTTTCGCGTTCCATCGTTCGGCACATTTTACGGGGCAAAAATCGGCGTCGTGTACGTTGCCAACTTTCAGCGCGTCTTGTGTCTCATACGATAGATTGCAATTGCCGATTATATCGCCGTTTGCATTCATATAGAATGTTTCTTCACATATTCCGCAATCGTCAATTTCAAACGGATACAAAGACAATTCCCTGCTCCACAATTCCGCGCCGCGTCCCTGATTGATTACGCCGCTTGTATCGTTTCGATATTTCGCAACGTCGAACCGTTCGCCGTCTTCGTGGCTTTTCCGGCCCGTGAACCGGAAAACGTCAAGTTTCCGGACGTTTTCGGGGTCTACTTCGTCATGGTGTCCATCGTTGCTTATATCAAGCCGTGAAGCAAATTCACTATCTGAATTTTCACAAGCAAGATATAAACCCATCACCGCGCCGATAAATTCCCGCGTGACCTGCTTTGCATTGGTCACCATATAGAACCGCTCAACAATCAAGCCGCGCCGCTGTATTTCCTCTGTGATTGCTTCTATAATGTGCGGCACAAGTGACGGTTCCCCGCCGGTCAGCGTCAACGTGTCGATACTTTCGACATGCTCGAATAGTGCGCGAATATGGCGAATATCACAATCCATATTCTGAGCTTCACCCCTGCAACAATGGTCACAGCACATATTACAGCGCCGCGTCAACTCAATCACCAAATCCTGCATACGTGTTTTCATGGTCACCCCCTTTGTGTCCTTGTCTACCGGCAACCGTGCCGGAAACAAGACAGGGGCAACTATAAGAACACGCTTGTGTATGCGCTTGCGCTCACGTGCCTGGGTATGCGTGTATGTGTGCATGTGTATACCTGCCTGCATGCGACGGCGGGCACGTCCGACGGCGGGCACGTTTGACCGTGCCCCCGTATGACGGCAACCGATTACAACGCGGCGCATATCCGGTTGTAAATTTCCTTTTTCTGCATGTAGTATTCATAGTTCTGCTCACCGGGGCGAAAATTCCCCCACTGATTCTGCGACTGATTGCGCAGAATATCGCCGCGAAAATCGTTTTCCTCATAATATGCACGGAATCCGTGAATATCATAGTGAGCAATAAACCCGCTTGCCAGATTAATGAAGTTGTATCCGGCTTTCGTGAGCTTGTCCATGCCACGCTTTGCAGCGGCCACAACACTTTTCACAACCGCATCCGCTTGCTTCTGACTCATTGGTTCAATCATTCTCTCCCCCTTCGGTTAATGTTCACCGATATCTACCCAAAGTCCAGCCGGAAACACCGCTTGCCTATGGGTTACAGATTGTAGAAAGTGGAGGGGGGTTGCCCCCCTCTACTTAATCCCCGAATTGCCGCAAAACGGCGTCGCGTATGCGTTCCCACCGTTCGGCGCTGTTTTCCTCAGTCAGTTTGACGTCAGGCAACGGCGTCACGTATGCGTTGACGATGGCGCCGCTTGAAAAATCCGGCCCGTCAAAACTGATTGCAGGGGCGCAACCCAGACCGCACCCAGGCATTCCGATTGCCCCCATTGTCCGCGTCGTTTCCGCGTACATGCTGGTTTCACTCACAAATTGCTTGAATTCCTCTTTTGTGAGCGTTCCGGCGTATTTACGGTGCCGTGTCGACGTTTCCGTGCCCCAGTCCGTGTATGCATCATCCGATTCCGTCATGGTCAATTTGCGCATAAGGCGCGGGCTGGCATAAAACGCGCTCAGGTTCGGTGCATCCGGATAGTTCCAAACGTCAACCGTGAAGATAATCCCAAAATCCATACATCCCCCTTGTGAATGGTTTGTGTTTCGTTCTGGCACTATCTACCGGCAATCTTGTCGGAAAGCGTCAAAGAGCTTGCAACATGTTCGGCCAATACGTGAGCTTCCCAATTGACAAGTTGACGTTCCTGCACGATTTCATCAAAACGCGCTTTCATTGCGTCCTGACCCTTTGCGCGTCTGACCATGACCAGTTCCTGCACGTCTGACCGCATATCCTCACGTGTGACCGTGGGACGTGTCTCGAAAATGTGTGGCTTTCTCTTTGCCATGATTCCCCCTTTGTTGGTTTCATCTACCAACAAACCAGCCGGAAACACCCATTGCCTATGGGTTACGAATTCAAAAGCATAGGGGGCTTGCGCCCCCCTTGCTTATCCTTTTGTCTTTTCAATCAGCTTCCAGACAAGCCCGACGATTTTTGCAACCTCTTTGAGGCCAAGCAATTTTGCTTTGTTTTCCGGTGACAAAGCATCCATCACGTTTACGACGGCGGACGCGGTGAAAGCATCGACAACCGAGCCGTTGATTTTCAGGTACTGGTGATTGTCAACAATCCAGCGAAAAGCCGCTTCGAGCTTTTCCGGCGTATCCGCAACCGTCTTGTAATCATCGGTAATCTGGATGATTTCAAGTGTCGGGTCGATGTTTCCGGCGTCCATGATTTCAGTTATCAACTTTGCATCTGTCATTCTTTTCCCCCCCTTGTTTGTGTTCACCGTTATCTACCAACAAGCCAGCCGGAAACACTCATTGCCTATGGGTTACAGATTCAGAGGCATAGGGGGCTTGCGCCCCCCTGTTTACCCTTGCGCCAATTCCGCACGGCGCTTGCCAGCCGCAAGCGTCTTTGCGTATTCGGCAAGATTCCCCGCACCGATACGACGGCGGTACTCATTGGCGCTTATTTCAGCGTCCAGAAAATCCGCCCATATCAAGTGTGCGTGTTCGACGGTCAACTGCAAATATTCCCCGTCGAAAGCCGCTTCCAGCGAATCATCAGCAAGTCCGCACATTTGCGCGGTATGCTTTTCATCGTGCAACATGGTTCCCCCTCATCTGAAAATGATTATCCATCGGAGGATTTTTCCGATGATTCTTAGTATGTTCCACATCGTATCCCCCTTCCTGGGACTGTCTACCGGCAACCGTGCCGGAAATCAGGGGGCTTGCGCCCCCTAAATACTACCCAATTGAGGATAGAACTGTCACGCGGTTGTCTTTCACCATGTCCGCCGCTTCAATAGCGCTCACGGTCTGACTGGAGACTGTTGCGTGTATTTCTTCACCGTCGACGTTGATACCTTCAATGAAATTGCCGGTCAATCCATCCGTGCGGTACGATACCAGCAGATTCAAATACCGGTCAAGCTGTTCGACCATCTCGACCTTATCACGGACAACCAGAACCGCCTTACGGTGTTCCTCTTTGCCGTCCCGATAGATTGTGACATCGACTGCTTCATGTATCATAACACCCCCTCGTTGATTGTGGAACCTCGCTTCCAGCACCATCTACCGGCATGCCAGCCGAAAACCGGACCCTGATTTCGACGTCTCGCGCCCTCACAGCCCCGCCAAGCCCGCATCCAGACCCAGGAGCACATATACCACCCTTCGCACATGCGACCGCACACAGGCGTCTTACGGCGCACATGCGACGGCGCAGGTATGACGGCAGCCAACGTCAGAATTGGTACTCTGTAGGCGAGTCGAAGACTCGCGCCTATGGGTCACAGATTCTGTGCAGGGATAAAAAAAGGGGGAGGGGGGGCTTGCGCCCGTCCCTATTTGAATTCGTATTCGTTCAGGTCTCTCGATAGTGGTTTCGAGAGTTGCGGCAAGTTACCGCCGTCCCGTGTCACCGTGTAGATTTTCCACACGGAAGGATTTTCCCGCCTTGCCTTTTCGATGGCGGCTTTCCTGTGAGGCGCTTCAATTGGCACGGTCGCACCATTAGACATATACACCCAAAATCTCATTGTCACCCCCTGAGAAGCGCGGCGGGGGACGTTTCCGCCATTGGTGGCACGTCCCCTATCATTGGCCGCTAATCTTCTGGATACGGTTCGCAGTATTCCGCCGGTATGTTCAAGCCCCTGTACATCAAATCATGATGCAAAAGGCTATTTTTGAACCCGCTTGCCTTTTCCGCTACTTTCTGATAATCCACCCAAAAGCGGTATGAATCATCGTTGCCGCATGCCGTGACGTTCCTTACCGTACTACCAGCCGGAACCGTGAACGAATACCCGAACGCCTTGACCGGATAATCCTTGACCGTCTTTGCGCTTTTCGGTTTCACAACTTCAATGACACCGGAACCACCGCAAGCCGCACACGTTCTTTCTGAACACTTTCTCATGTCGTCCCCCTTTGTTGGCACTGGCTACCACCAGACCAGCCGGAAATCAGGCCGGTATACCCTTGCGATACGGGCACCAATGGGGAATACTTTTTGGTACATTCAGATAATCCATTCCCCGCAAATACGATGGAGCTTTCACCTGTTTGTACGGGATGGTGCGTTGGCTTCCATCCCTGCATCTGACGGCGGGATGACCGCATTGCGGTTTTGCCCCGCCAGGAGTAAACGCCCCACTATGGTCGTACTGGTCGCACTTCCCGCAACAATCTATTGTTACCGCTGGTATTGTTACTGGCATGTTGCTACCCCCCATTTGTTTTCTATCCACTCATTGACAGCCTTATCGACTTCCGTGCTGTTTGGTGACAGTTCCGGCGCGTCCTTCGGTTTCACTTCGTATGCCGGTTCGTGCCAATCATCCGTACAACGATAGAAAACTACCAGCCCTTTGCGTTCCTCTTGAGCACAATAGTACGCCTTTTGCCCTTCAGAGTTCTCGAAAGAATAGACTACCCGACAGTATCCCGGTTCCGTGTACTCATACTTCAATCTGTTCATGTCTTCCCCCCCCTTTGTTGGCGTCAGCTACCGCCAATCCTGCCGGAAAAGGGGGCCGAGGCGGGTACTTAGATGTTGCCGTTTACCGTGCAACCTAATCACGGATTGACTCTCCTCGATATTCCCCGCCCCGCACATTTGACCGCACTCGATTTGACGGCGCACATCTGACGGCGGTTAGCAATCAATCCTTTTCATCTTGCCGCCACACTCAATACATGGGTCATCCGCAAAAGCGCCGTCAGCGTCTTCGATGATTCCGTTTATTTCCCCCGTCTCCCCTTCGTTGTCGTACACTTCGTGGCCGCACTCTTGGCACTGCCAGTGTTCACCTTCCATCATTCTCCCTTGCCTATGGGTTACAGATTCCAGCTTGCATCAAAAATAAGAGAGGGGGCAAAAGCCCCCTGACTCTTAGTAGTCTTCCGGAAACAGAAACGTACCGTACCAGCCATTGTTTTCTTCATTCCGGTCAACTTTCAACCAGAATTTGCGGATAGGCAACGAAGGCGACCGCATGACGATTGTCTTTTCGTCAAGATACGAATCTTCCGGCGCGACACCCAGGCGGTATCCGGCTGACCGTATGACCATTGTGTCTTCGCTGTCATTCTCGAAGACAAGCATGTCGTGCGGGTGCTTCTGGAGTGCTTTGTATCCTTCGGACACGTACAAAGCCGCTTCCAGACCGCCGTACTGCTCATTGAAAGCCGCAGTGCCGACAAACCGGATTGGTTCGCCATAAAGCATAGGCTGTGAAATTGTTGCGTTCATCCTTCCCCCTCTGTTCAGATTCAACGATAGCTACCACCAGCCTTGCCGGAAAGAGGGGGTGCGGGGCGCGGCAGGGAAAGTGGCCGTTGTCATAAAGACCGGCGAGCCCCCGCAAACGAATAATAAACGCGCCCCGCGTCTGACCGTAAACACATTGACCCGCCCACGTCCGACCGTGAGCCTATGGGTCACAGATTCTTTGCTCCCCCAAAAAGAGAGGAGGGGACTTTCGTCCCCCTTGCTCTTTACGCTCTTTTCCGCGAACCGTCCCGTGTCCCGAGACTTGCGCGGCCAACGATTTTGGCGTTGTAGGACGTTGACGGCGTAGTGTGACGCGGCTTTTCCTGTTCAATCACACTTGCAGGGAGATTGCTTTCCGCAAGACCCTTCCATGAAGTGTTATTGCGGTCAATCTTACCCAGCTTCACTTCCCTTGCCCCGATTACGCGGACACCGGCGCCATACCGCTTGAATGTCGCTTCAATACGCGGTTTCAGGTGTTCTTCCAGCGCCTTGATTTCCTCTTTCAGGACTTCCAGCTTTTCCAGCTTGGTTACGTCCCGTTCGTTCAGCAGTTCGGCCATCTTGACCCCCTTGAAAATGGTGAATGTTTCGTTCAGTGTCAGCTACCGTCAACCTTGCGGGAAATCACTCCCCCGCCGGTTTGCTTGCTTTTTCTGGATATGTGCTTTTCCAGCGTTCAATCCATTCCTGACATGACCCAGGCCAGTCATATTTCCACTCAAAAAACTGACCGTAGCCACCGTCAATGTACCCGTCTGACCGCGCCCGTCCGACGGTGCTCACTCCAACCGCAATACTGCCGATAGCGTTCTTGCTGTCGTCGTCACCATAGGTGTTCATCAACGCTTCAAAGCGATTGTCCGCCCATCGGGAAGCAACGTCAAGCGCTTCACCGTGGCTTTCAGCAATGAACTGGATTTTCAGGGACGTTTCACGCATAGCCCTGTCATGCCCGTCATAGTAGACGTAGCTCACTTTGGTCGTGAATACATGTACTTCGTTCATGCTTCAATCCTTTCCAGAAATCGGGCAACGTCAATATTCCCTTCAATCTCCAGCGTTTCGTGCAGGAAATCAAAATCGTTCTGATTGATTACCGTTTCCCGTTCCGGTCGTCCTATCTTCGGGATATGTCCAAGCGGTGCGCCTGTCGTCTTGCGTTCAATTGCTTCGCGCCGCTTCGTTTCCCTGTCGCCGTTTCCAAATAAATCTGGATGCATACTTGCCCCCTCTCTCTGCCGTAAGCTACCGTCAATCCTGCCGGAAACCCACTACGGCCTATGGGTTACGTATTCCCAGGCGGGGGCTTGCGCCCCCTGCCGGTTAGCTCTTGCGGTCGTTGCGCTTGTGTTTCGGCCAATGACTTTTACGGTGCAGGAAAGCAGTCAACTCCCCGCCGCCGATACCATTGCCATAGTTCGGCATTGACGGCACGAACAACCGCGAACCGCTTGACGCCCGTTGACCGGACACCTGAACGCTGTTGCCGGTGAACACACTCATCATGAGTGCAGGAATCATCGCCACAAACTTGCTGAACTTGCTCATGCTGCCCCCTTGCCTATGGGTTACAGGTTCTCGAAAACAAAAAGACGGGCTATAATAGCCCGTCAAGAAATTCCGCAACGCTCTTGCTGTCAACGATTACGGCATACTCTACCACACTGGAAAGCGCGTCAAGTGCCGCCTGTTCGTTTTCAGCTTCAACAATGTAGTGCTGATATTCAGTAGCGCCGCAAACATCCGCACACAAATACCAGTGTTCATTGTCCGTGTCAATATCAAGCGGGTCACCGGACAACTTGAAACGATTTTCAAAGCTGTCATGTTCTACACGCTGGAGATTGACTTCCGCAACTGCCTTGCCGATTGCTTCATGGTAATGGTACTCACAGTACCCGCCTTGCTTTTCGCAATCATCATCATGTTCGCCGCAATACTGGCAACGGGTTACACTTGCGCACTCAGAACACAACTTCGTGTCCGCTGTACTGGCAATGCCGCCGCAACCGTGCCAGTCCGTTAGTGAATCTGCAATTGACTCTACGTGCTGGACTTTGCACCCGCAACGGTCACACTCATAATAGAGTTCGCCGCTGTACTCCCCGTAATCACCGGCATTGAGCTTTGCCACAATAGCGACAACGGACGGTGCCGCATGTTCGGCCTGAAATTCCGCAACGCTTGCGGGATTTTTCAGGTCATACACGTATACCGTGTCCCAGAAATCATCATGTTCCGGACTGTCAACATCCATGACAGCCAGCGCCTGTTTGCGCTTCTGTATACCATGCCGACCGGACGTATACAGATTGTGAAACTTTCCGCGCCTGTCAAACGAAAAGAAATTCCACTCCCACATGCACCCATCGTACCCGCCGCCATTATAGAAGCAAAGCACGTTTTTGGTTTTGATTTGTGTTTCAGTCATTCAAGCCCCCTTTGTCTGGCACTGGCTACCGGCAAACCTGCCGGAAACTACCGCCACCAATAAGTAGAGTACCCACACGCCCCCGCGTTTTCCTTTCCGCCGAAGGCGGGAAGGGAGCGCACGCATACGCGCACGCGCATGTACGCAAGCCTGCGCCTGCATCTGACGGCGCACCTGCATCCGACCGCGCCGATTACCGCCCCCGGTCTGACGGTGGTCGCCCCCGGTGCGACGACGAGCAGATACCGGCCCACGTCCGACGGCAAGCCGCGCCCCGCGCGGCCTATGGGTTACCAATTCTCGAAATTCACAAAAACACCAGCCGCCTAAAGGTTACAAATTCTGCGGATAGGCAACAAAAAAGGCGGCAAGGCAATTAAGCCCTGCCGCCTGTCGGGGGGGTCAACCGTTATGCGGACTGTTCCGCGATAACCTTGTTCATCGTGTCAGCGTCAACCGTTTCGATTGTGCTGGCAACTTTGAACGCCTTGCGGGACAAGTCAGCACCGCGCCCGAACCAAACGGACTGTAATTTGTCGCCGCGATAGTTTTTCACATGGTCAACATATTCCGTCACCGCATTGTATGCACCCCATGCGGTCTTTCCGGCAATGTCCGCGCCCTGCGCCTTGCCCTCAAAAAGCCCCTGTACAGTTTCCCGCATTGCGGTTATTTTGCCCTTGCCCTTGCCGCTTGCCGGAAGCACCGAACAGAGAAAATAGGCCAACATGGTCGAATCAAACTGAACACCGGCCATGTACCGAAACGCCTCAATTTCAGCCGCCGCCTGTTTCCGCGCCAAGCCAAGCACCCGCGCCGCTTCCCGCATTTTTTCTTCAATGCTGGCACAATGCCGGACTTTTACGCAATCGCCACCAGCACGAAGCGCCGCCGAAAGCGTATTAGCACAAACAACCCTGATATTCACCAATTTTGCAACGAAACTGGAATTGCCGTCATGCGAATTGGCAAGCAAAATGTAAGGCTGAACAGGGTCATTGCCGCCAACGGTCAGCGTTTCGGGCAGTTTCGCCAGCATCCAGACTTTTTTGCCATTGTCAAGAGCACCAGCCGCATCATACACAGCTTCGCCCCTGTCAATCAAGCCATCGAAAAACCCGAACGCATCGCGGTTCTGCAATGGCGTATACTTGTCGCCCACAACGCCAAGAACGCCGTCACTGTTCTGCCTGTCCGAACGAACAACCGCGAAATTTGCCGGAATGTCAATGCCCGTATTCGTGAGAAGCGGGGTCAATTCCACATCCCATGAAAGGTGAGCGTTTTCCAAAACTTCATCGGCAGTCATAAGGCCGGAAACAACCTTGCCAAGACCGTGCCATGCCGGAGTAGCCGAACCATACGCCGCTTCAACAACGCCGTCAACGATTGAAAGATTGTGACTCATAAAACCCCCTCGATTCGGCGGCAACATCGCCGCTCTGGCACCAGCTACCGCCAACTTTGCCGGAAAGCTGGCACTATATAGGTACGCATACACGCCCGTGTTTCCTTTCCGTCCGAAGGACGGGAAAGGCGTGCATACGCGCACGCGCACGCAAGCGTGCGTATAACGCGCTCTGCGCCCATCTGACGGCGCACCTGGCCCTGGGTGTGATGGTAGCCGCCCTCGGTCTGACGGCGGCCATACGTGCGACGGCGGCCACATCTGACGGCAACCGGCCCACGTGCGACGGCACGCGCCGCCTATAGGTTACAGATTCTGCTCAATAGTTGGCGACCCATAGGCGCGGAAAGCGGCCTAAGCCGCTATCCAAGCATCCCCTGCCGGTACGTTGCGGTAGCCTTCCTCAATCGACTGCATAGGCCGTCCGCAATATCCCTTGTGCCCTTCCCTGCATTTCTGATAATGCTCGCCGGAGCCGCAAGCGCACAGGTCTATACCCCAATGGTTCACACAATAGTTGCACGAACCCATATCCGGTAGTCTGGCCGGATTGCCGATACGCGGTAGTCGCCCGAACCGCGCTTTGAAGTCGGCTCGCTTCATACTGTACGGCGTTTCATCAATGAACACCGTCACCGCGCCACAGGCGCACACTTGAACGTCGTCATACTGTTTCATTCTCTTCCCCTTCCGTGTCGGCTTGCGTCACATCCACAAGCGGCTCTATGTACTGGCCGCGCTCGTAGGCATCCATGCACCTTTGAAGCTCAGTCTCAATCTCAAGTCTTATGTCTGCACTCATATTTCATACCTCGCCCTCTCGTGCCCATTCACGAACGCAACAAACGCCTTCGTGTCCATGTTCACAATTTCATCCCATCGGGAAAGCTGACGCTCGCTTGCGCCAAAATATCCGCTTGATTCCTTGCATTCCTCATCCAGTACCACGTTGCGCTGGCTCTCGTTAAGTATGGCAATACCGTTCTTTTCCGGCCCAATAAGACCGAAAGCATTATACGCGCCATACATAATAACCCGATATATCGCACCGTCATGTTCCACACGCTTGTCATATTGAACTCCAACATACTGCCCTACCGCCGCGCTTGTGTCGATTGTCATATTGACCCCCATGTTTTTACGTTTATCTTCTACCGTTGGCTACCGTCAAACCTGCCGGAAATAAAAAGGGGGCTCGCGCCCCCTTGAAGGTTAGGCCACCTTGCGGCCAAGCTGACCCTGCGAAGCCTGATTCGCACGGCCAATAATCTTGGCGTTGTAGGTAACTGACGGCGACGTATGGCGGGGCTTTTCAGCCTCAATCACACTCGCCGGAAGATTCGCCTCGGCCAAACCCTTCCACGACACATTGTTGCGGTCGATGGAAGACAGCTTGACGACACGCGCACCGATGGTCACGTTGCCAGCGCCGAACTTGGCAAAGCTCGCCTGAATTTTCGGCTTGACAACTTCCTCAAGCGCCTTCAGTTCTTCTTTCAGAACCGAAATGCGTTCGAGCTTGGTCACGTCCTGCGGAGTAAGAATGTCGCTCACTTGAGCCCCCTCTGAAAAAGTTGATACTGCCCTCGGTCTGGCCTCGTCTACCGGCAAGCTGGCCGGAAATCAGCCTCGCCCATTAGATAGGTACACACGCACGCCCACGTTTCCTTTTCGCCCCGAAGGGGCGAGAAAGGCGCATACACGCAACGCACGCGCATATACGCGCACGCGCACGCCTGCATGTGACCGCACCTGCATCCAACGCCAGGAGCCAGGTATTGGGTCTCCCCCCTACATCTGACGGCAACCGGCCTGCATCTGACGGCGGGCCTGCATCTGACGGCGGGCCTGCATCTGACGGCGG
>CAZDJQ010000017.1:0-18017 GCA_964505765.1 uncultured Gammaproteobacteria bacterium
GGATATACGGCTATGATGTTCCTCATGCCCATATTCACCTGATGCCGGATGCCCGGGGCAAGGTTAAATTTTATCCGACCGAGAAAATTGATTTAACCGAAGAAAAAGCAGAAAAGCTTGCAGACAAGCTACAGTTGACCATTGACCTTTAACTTTTGACTAGATGGTGAAGCGGATTTTTCTTTTAGTTTGAGATCGGTATTCCAAGTCAACATAAATGATTTTCGCATCTTTGTTTTTTTCAATATCTTTTAAAATTTCTTTTCCTTTTTGGATCCACTCAATAGCAATGACATTGCCGGGTTTGAGCTTGTCTTCCAACTTAAGCTGTTTTAACTCATCCGGAGATTCCATCCGCCAGGCATCAATGTGATAAAAAGTTCCCGATAAATGATTAACGGTATATGGATATTCCCGGACAAGAATATAAGTCGGGGACTTGATAACTTGAGAAATTTTAAGACCGCGTCCAATCCCTTTTGCCGTTTGTGTTTTCCCGCTGCCCAGCTCTCCCTGAAGGGCAAAGATCACCGGTTTTTGTTTTAGGATTTTTAGATTATTTTCAATTAGCTGTTTTCCCAAAGCTTGAGTTTCGTTTTCGCTATTAGAAATCAGGGTTTGGGTATTAAGCTGTGAAAAGTCGATTTTTCCCCGGCGTAATAAAGTCGGCTGGTTCAAAGTTGTGTCGACCACGGCAGACGGCGGCTGATAGTCAAGTTTGCCGGCGTTGATGACCGCTCCCAGATAGGATTTCTTTTTATCGGATAATTGCTGAAAAACATCCTCAATTGTATAAGGAGTTTTGCCACCGGAGGTATTGGCAGAGGTGGCGGTAAGCGGCCGATCAAATTCTTTGATCAGTTTTAATATTGCCCGGTAATCAGGAATTCTTATCCCCAAAGTTCCTTTTTTTGATTCCAGTCGGGGGTCAACTTTGTGTAAACTTTGTGAAATCACGGTTAACGGCCCGGGTAAAAAGTTTTGGTATAAGTTTTCAGCAGTGGCATTTAATTTAACGTAGTTTTCAGCCATAGCTCGACTGCTGACGGCGACGGAGACGGGTTTGCCTCTTCTTAACCCTTTGTAATTCAATAATTTATCAACCGCTTTTGTGCTGGTGGCATCCGCACCTAAGCCGTAACAAGTTTCAGTAGGATAAATAATCAGTTTATTGTTACCCAGGAATTTTTTTATAGTTTTGATTTGTTTATTGGTAAGCCGGTTGTTTTTTAATTTAAGTATTTGCATTTCAAGAGATAGTTTATCATAATATGACTTAATGGCTAGAAATATCCTGGTTATCCTTTTAATAATCGCGGCCTTATATATCGGCTATGAGAAAATTTTACGCAACCCCTCAATCCGGCCAGCTGATTTGGAAAAAATTTATATTTATGATGAATTAGGCCGCGATATCAAGGCGGAGTTTGAAGCTGAGATTGCTGATAGTCCGTACTCGCGGCAAAGAGGGTTAATGTTTAGAGAAACACTGTCCGAGGATAACGGGATGCTTTTTGTTTTTAAACGGGAGGGCCGATACCCGATGTGGATGAAAAATACATATATTCCGCTGGATATGATTTTTATTAACAGCAGTCGTCAAGTAGTAGAATTAGTTGAAAACACAGAGCCGGAAAGTGAAACTTCCTACGGCGGTTCAAGCCGAAGCAGTTATGTTCTGGAAGTAAATGCCGGCACTATTGAAAAATACGATATAAATATCGGCGATGTTGTTAAGGGTATTTCAAAGGTTAATTAAAGATGTCAAAAACAAAAAACAAAACAGCGGTGGTGGTTATTCCGACCTATAACGAAGCAAAAACTATCGGCCGCTTAATTGACCAACTGTTTACCGACGTTTTTCCGGAGGTAAGAGGCTGGAAAATCAGCGTCTTGATTGTAGACGGACAGTCTCCGGACGGAACCGCGGAGTTAGTTAGACAAAAGCAAACTCAATATGAAAATCTGGAGCTGTTGGTTGAAAAGAAAAAAGAGGGAATCGGGGCGGCTTATGTAAAGGGTTTTAAATACGCAATGAAAAACATGAATGCCGATGTTGTTATGGAATTCGACGGGGATTTTCAGCACCCGCCGGACAGAATTCCGGTTATGCTGAAGGAAATTGACAACGGTTATGATTATGTGCTTGGGTCAAGGAGAGTTAAAGGCGGTTCTAGCCCTATAGGGTGGGGATTTAAACGAGTTTTTCTTTCACGAGCCGGCGGATTTGCAACCCGATTTATTTTATTTTTTCCGGGTAAACTTTTTTTTAAATTAACAGATCCGACTACCGGTTTAAGAGCCTCGCGGGTAAAAGGCTTTGTTGACCAGATGGATATGGAAAATCTTTATACTACTGGGTTTGCGTATAAATTCGAATTTTTATACAAAATGGTTGATTTGGGGGCTAAAGTCAAAGAAATCCCGTTAAAATTTCAAGTTAGACGGGAAGGGGAGTCAAAAATGACAGCAGAGACAGTTAAAAATGCATTTAAAATAATATTTCAGCTTAGATGGCACGACAAAGACAGCCAGAGATTTATTAAGTTTGGGATCGTCGGTTTTATCGGTTATATCGTTAATGCGACCGGGTTGGCAGTTTTTGCCAGAATCAGTTTACCGGAATTCTTAGTTTGGCTGTTGGCAACGGAAATGGCGATAATTTCCAACTTTATTTGGAATAATTTGTGGACGTTTAAGGAAAAGCAGTTTAAGACAGTGAGGGAAATTACAGGGAAATTTTTGCAGTTTAATTTAACCTCGGCCGGTGCTTTATTGATTCAGACAGCGGTCGGAACAGTTTTAACAAGCTTATTTGGACCTGAGTATCGCCAGCTTTATCTACCTTTAATTATCGTCTTGTTAATTATTCCTTATAACTGGTTGATGTATAACAAAATTATTTGGAAGAAAAAGTAAACACTTTAATGATTCGAATCATCGAAGTATTTATAATTAACGGTAAGCGGCTAGTAATAAGTAATATGTAGGGGACAGATTAGTGGAGGCAGTTCTTGTAGGGACAACTCGCGAGTTGTCCCTACATTGAGAAATTCCCTGTTATTCCCAATTTAAAGATTTATTCGTCATTCTGAGTGAGTCTGCGACCGAAGAATCCTTTTTGTTAACTTAAAAAGTTTTAGTAATAAGGGGTCCAATCGGCTACCGGGGCTAGATTGTAGTTTATAAAGTTGTAAGCGAATAAAAATACCGCCGGCAGAATAAGCCAAAAAACATATTTAAATTCTTTTTTTTCTATCACTTTTCTAAAACCGATGATCCAAAAAGGATAAAGCGGGACCGAGTATCTGGCAATATCGCGGTGGGCGACAAAAAGAGTGGCCAGATAAAAAATTGCCGGGAATATAGTGATAATGTCGGTTTTGTATTTTTTATAAAGATAGGCAACTGCCAGGCCACCCAAAAGATAAACATAGATGATTTCTTCAAGCCAGAAATCGCCGAGCCAGGATCGGGAACTTATAAAGGCTTGAAACGGCGGGATCATTAAATGAAAATTGTCACCGGAATGAAAATAGGCTAGAAAATCTCCAGTTTGATAATAATATAAATAAAATATCGGTAAAATAATTAACGGCCCGATGATTAACGGCAGTTTGGCAAATAATTTTTGTATTTTAGATTTGTTGATAATTATCTCGTTTAGCAGTGTTTCCAGCCCATAGGCGGCAAGCAGTAAAATTGCCGGAGTCTTGGTTATTTGGGCTAAAGCTAAAAATATTCCGCTGAGCCAATATTTGCTTTTGCGATAAAAATAAATTGACATTAATAATCCAAAGATAAACATAGTTTCCGGGGCGCCGATGCTGCGCAAGATAAGATTTTTTGCCGGCAAAAATAATAAGACAAAAGCCAGCCAAAATTTAGACCGGATTTTTAATTGTTTGAGGAGGAAATAAAAGCCGGAAATCATCAAGACGGTGAAGCCTAAGTTTGCAAAAAGCATTGCCCACCAGCCGGGAAAAACATAGTCCAGCGCCTTTATTGCCAACGGATAGCCGGGGAAATGCGCCGGGTAATACTCGATTGGTGATGGCAGGGAAAAATTTGTTCTGATGCATTCGGGGTTGTAAGCGCATTTGGCGATAACAATGTAATTGGGGCCGTCAAAATTAGCAAATACTTTGTCCATTTGATTTCTGAGTGAAAAAGGGAGCCAGATAATTAGGGTGCTGATAACAATAGCGGCAGTCAAAATCAAAAGTTCTTTCTTGGTTTGCCCGTTTTTCATATAAAATTATGATAACATAGTCATTAAGTAATTAGTAACTAGTAACTAGTAATTAGGGGAAATTAATAAAAAGTGAAAAATAAACATTTAATTTCTGAGCTTTCGGTCTTTTTTCCGGCTTATAATGAGGAAGAAAATATTAGGTTGACGGTTGAAAAGGCAATTAAAGTGCTTGATGAAATTACTCCTAAGTGGGAGGTAATTGTAATTGATGACGGTAGTGCCGATAAGACAGGAGAGATAGTTAAAGATATTAGAAAAGATTACCCGGAAAAGGTAAAGCTGATTACTCATCAGCCGAATCGGGGTTACGGCGGAGCGTTGAAAAGCGGTCTTTATAACTGTCAATACGAATGGATTGCTTTTACCGATGCCGACGGCCAGTTTGATTTTAAAGAGATTTATCAATTTATTGACGAGGCAAAAAAAGAGAATTCGGACTTGGTTATCGGCTATCGGCAACAGCGTCAGGATCCCTGGCACCGGATTTTAATTGGGAATTTGTTGAAAATCTGGAATTATTTTTGGTACGGAGTTTGGTTTAAGGATGCCGACTGCGGCTTTAAATTAATTAAAAAGGAAGTTATCGACCAAGTCCCCCGGCTGGAAACTGAAAGTGCAATTACCGAAACCGAGCTGTTAATCCGGGCCAAGCGAGCCGGCTTTAAGTTTTCAGAAATCGGGGTTAAACATTATTCCCGGGAAGAAGGCGCCCAAACCGGCGGGAACTTTAAAGTTATTTGGAAAGCCGCAAAAGAAAGTTTTAAATTATGGAAAATATTAAAATAATTTTTAAGAAAAGAAATTTAATATTATTTTTAATAATTGCAATCGGGGCTTTTTTAAGATTCTATCGCTTACCGGCATATATTGAGTTTTTGGGAGATCAAGGTCGTGATGTTCTTCAAGTTCGAGATTTTTTAGTAAATCAAGACCTAATGTTTATCGGGCCGAGAACTTCAGCTGGAGATATGTATCTCGGGCCTTGGTATTACTACCTGATGGCGCCGTTTTTACTGTTGGCTAATTTCAGTCCGATCGGCCCGGTAGTTATGGTGATTTTATTTAATCTGGCCGGTGTTTATCTCCTCTACCAAGCCGGAACTGAGTGGTTCAGCCGGCGAGCCGGAATAATGGCGGCCGGACTGGGAGCGCTGTCTCCGGTTTTAATAAAATTCTCAACTTTTTCCTGGAATCCGAATATTATGCCCTTTTTCAGCTTGTTATCCGTTTGGCTGACTTATCGTATCTGGCATAACAAAGAATATAAAAAACTGATTTGGCTGGGGGTAAGCTTGGCAATGGTTTTAAACTCCCATTATTTGGGGCTGCTTTTGTTTCCGGTAATTGGTTTCTTTATTTTCTTAAGATTAATAAGAGATATAAAAAGCAAGAATAAAGCTAGGTTGATTAAGAATCTTCTTTTATCACTGGGAGTATTCGGGGCGTTGATGTCGCCTTTGTTGATTTTTGATTTAAAACACGGCTGGCTCAATCTGAATTCGTTTATAAATTTCTTTGTCAACCGTCAAAATTCAACCAGATTTAGTTTTTCGGCTCTTTTTGGAAATTTTATCCCGATTGCCAGACAAATAACAAGCCAGTTAGTCTTAAACCAAGACCAGGGAATAACCGGGTTGATTCTTATTTTAATTCTTTTCTATGGTTTTTCTCAAGCGAAAAAAAATAAAGCAATTTTGGTGGTTAATCTGAGTTTAATTTTTGGTTTATTAGGACTGGCGATTTATAATCAACCTCTTTATAGTCATTATTTTGGATTTATCTACCCGGTTTTGATTTTAAGTTTTTCATATCTATTGTCGAGAAATAAAATCTTAGCCTGGTTGTCAGCTTTAGTTATTCTGGGAATAATGTTTTCCAACTGGCACGGCTGGAATTCTCCTAATTATCAGTTGCAGAGAACAAGACAAATTGCTCAATTAATTATTAACAAAAGCGACAATCAACCTTTTGGTTTAGCCTTATTAGCAGAGAATAATTACGATGATAGTTATGAATACCTTTTAAAGAAAAACAAGTCTAAATTAATTGATTTGCATGAAAACGAAGCCGACCAGCTGTTTGTTATTTGTGAATATGAGGATAAGAGTGAATGTAAACCTTTAGGAAATCCGAAATGGGAAGTGGCCGTTTTTGGCGTAGCTGACCTAGATCAAAAATGGGAAGTCGATGGGGTAAATATTTATCGCCTGGTTAGAAAAGGAAAAACAAAAGCTTTTTATTTGGTAAAATAAAAGTTGAAATCCCTCAAATATGGCGGGACAATTATTGGATATCAAAAGAAAAAAATGAAAACTAACAAACCTTATTTGTCAGTTATTATTCCCTGCTACAACGAAGAAGAAAACCTTAAAAGAAATGTTTTAGATGAGGTGGCCGAATATTTAAAAGATAAAGATTTTAGCTATGAAGTAATTATTTCCGATGATGGATCAACAGATAACAGTAGACAATTAGTTAAAGAAGCAATTAAAGACAAGCCGAAATTCAAACTATTAGCCAACAAACACGGCGGCAAGCCCTGGGCGGTCTGGAAAGGAATAGAAAATGCTCAAGGAGAATGGATATTATTCACCGATATGGATCAGTCAACTCCGCTAAAAGAACTGGAAAAATTACAGCCTTGGATGAAAAAAGATTACCAGGTTGTTATCGGCTCCCGTGGAAGGAAGCGCGAAGGGTTTTCTTTAATCCGGAAATTAGGCTCAGGGGTTTTTAAAGGGCTGAGGAGTCTGCTGCTACTGCCCGGTATTGATGATACTCAGTGCGGCTTTAAAGCAGTGAAAAGACAAGCAGCTTTGGAAATTTTTCCGGAACTGCAGTTTTTTCAAGATATAGATAAAGAAGTTAAGGGCTGGCGGGTATCGGCTTTTGATATAGAAATGCTGTTTTTAGCCGATAAAAAGGGTTATAAAATAAAAGAAGTTGAAGTGGAGTGGCTGGATCGGGACGCGGGACAGGAATCTAAAAATAAAAGCTATCTTAAGGAATCAAAACAAATGGCGCAGGAAGTATTTAGAGTAAAAATAAATGATCTGCAAAACAAATATGATTAAAAAAGATTTAAGTAAAAAATTGATCTTATCTGTTTTAGGAATAATAACCCTGTTTTTATTTACCCGGATTTTTAATTTGGGAAAACTTCCGATTTTTGCCGATGAGGCGATTTATGTCCGTTGGGCGCAGATTATGAGAGCGGAACCAAGTCTGCGTTTTCTTCCGCTTCAAGACGGCAAACAGCCGTTGTTTATGTGGGCGGTTATCCCCCTGCTGAAGTTGTTTAAGGATCCGTTGATTGCCGGTCGAATGCTTTCAGTTTTCTCAGGATTATTCAGTCTTTTAGGGGTGCTTTTTTTGGGCAGGTTATTAAACTTTAAAAATAATGAAATTATTTTGGTCGGGTTGATATACGTCTGGCTGCCGTTTGCCGGTTTTTTTGAAAGGATGGCATTAGTTGACAGTCTGCTGGCAGGTTTTACAATCTGGAGTTTTATTCTGAGTTTGCTTTTAGCGAAAACGCAGCGTCTGGATGTCAGTATGTTATTGGGTTTTGTTTTAGGCGGTGCGTTGTTGACTAAAAGCCCGGGGAAAATTTTTGTCGGGTTGGCAATACTGACTTTGGTTTGGCAGTCAATTTTTGACTTTTCATTAAAAAAAATAATTAAAAGATTTGGCCTTTTCGGTGTAAGTTTGGTAATTGCTTTTATGATGTACAACATTTTACGGCTAGGTCCGAATTTTCATATGATCGGCCTGCGCAATCAAGACTATATTTGGTCTTTCTCTGATCTTAAAAAACAACCGTTTGTTTCGCTTTGGTCAAATTTAGGACATTCCCTTCGTTATTACCGGGATTATCTTACTTGGCCTTTTTTTGTTTTGTCAATCTTGGGTTTGGGCGAGGTAGTGTTAGAAAAATTTAAGCAGAGAAAATTCGGCCGGCTGGATTTACTGATGTGGATGTTTTTACCGCTTTTGGGAATTGCGGCAATCGGCAAGACGTTTACGGCCCGATATATTTTGTTTACCATTCCTTTTGCGGTAATTTTTATGGTTTACGGTTTAAGATTAATTAAAAAATTATTTCCTCAAAAAATCTATTTTATTGTCTTAGCGTCCGCTTTTATGCCGGCATTTTTATTTACGTATTTTTTATGGAACAATCCAGTAAAGGCAAATTTGCCAAAGGACGAACACTCCGGTTATCTTCAAGACTGGACCGCCGGCTGGGGGATAAAAGAAATAAGCCAATACTTAAAGGCTCGGCCCAAAGATAATCAAATTTTAGTGGGGACGGAAGGCTATTTCGGCACGCTGCCGGACGGATTGCAGATTTATGTTCAAGATGAACCGAACATAAATGTAATCGGGGTCGGCCTGCCGATCAGCGAGATTCCTAAGGAATTATTAGAAGCGAAAGCGGCCGGGAATGAAGTCTATTTGGTTGTCAACCAATCACGGTTTAAATTGAATAACTGGGAAGAAAAAGGACTAAATATGATTAATAAATATAGTAAACCAGGAAGTGATAAATTGCTGTTTTTCAGATTAGAATGAAGAGCATGTTCAAAAAATATAAATATCTCATTCTGGTTTTAATAATCAGCTTTTTTAGTTTTAAAACTCTTCTCCGCCAAGGATATTTCCCAATGCATGACGATATGCAACCGATTAGAGTTATGCAAATGGATAAGTGTTTTAAAGACGGACAAATACCCTGCCGATGGGTTCCCGACCTAGGTTATGGGTTTGGTTATCCTCTGTTTATTTATTACTCACCGCTGGCCTATTATCTGATGGAGTTTTTTTATTTGGCAGGTTTTTCTATTTTGGCATCAATTAAGATTGAGATTATTCTTACATTTATTCTTTCTGGTCTTGGGATGTATTTATTGGCTAAAGAAATATGGGGGGAGTTGGGTGGTGTACTAAGTGCTGTTTTTTATGTTTACGCTCCATATCGAGCATCCGATGTTTATACCAGAGGTGCAATTGGTGAAATTACTGCCTTTGCTTTTTTCCCTTTTATTTTTTGGGCAATTTTAAAATTTGTAAAGTCTGAAAAGAGCAAATATTTGATTTATTTATCTATAAGCTACGGCTGTCTGCTTTTAACCCACAATATCTCTTCACTAATTTTTACTCCGGTGATTGCCGGTTGGATTTTGGTTTTACTGCAAAAAAAGAAAAAATTGAAATTGTTAATACCATTGATTCTGTATTCGTTGCTGGGGATTGGTTTAGCTGGATTTTTTGTTATCCCGGCATTTTTTGAAAAAAAGTTTGTTCATGTTGAAACAATGGTTATGGGGTATTTTAATTATTTAGCTCATTTTATCTCGTTAAAACAGTTGTTTTTGTCAGGTCACTGGGGTTATGGGACTAGTGAATTAGGACCTTATGATGACTTGAATTTTTCAATCGGACTGCTGCATTGGGGTTTTGCCCTGGTTGGTTTAATTTTAGGCTTTTTAAAAAGAAAGCAAAAGAAGTTGAATTGGTTGATTTTATTTTTCTTAGCGTCAGTTGGATTGGGAAGTTTATTTATGTCCCACCCGAGGTCAGTTTTTATTTGGAATAATTTCAAATTGCTTTCCTATCTTCAGTTTCCTTGGCGTTTCTTGACTATTGCTGTTTTTGTTTTTTCATTAATGGCTGGGGCCTTAGTTTTCTACGCTCAAAAAAGAAAGGTTTTAATGCTGATTTTAAGCCTATTTTTAGTACTATATTTTAATCATTCTTACTTTAGGCCGGCTAGGTGGTTAGATATTAGCGACCAGGACAAGTTGAGCGGCCAAGAATGGCAGAGACAACAGACGGCAAGTATTTACGATTATCTGCCAATTTGGGCTCAAGAACCACCGACAGAAAGTGCGTTTGATGAACCCAAATTTGAACAAGGGGAAGGTAAAGTAATTAGTTTTAAAAGGGGGACCGATTGGTTAAGCGGAAAAGTCAAGGTTGATACCAGTCAAGCCAAACTTAAACTGCCCTCGTTTTATTTTCCTAATTTTATTGTTAGTTCAGGTACCAAAAAAATTCCGATTGATTATGATAATCATTTGGGTCTGATTACTTTTGAACTTCCCCAGGGGGAACATGAGTTTCAAGCAGAGTTGAAAAATACTTTGTTGAGGAATATAAGTCAAGTTTTAACGGTTTTGAGTATAGTCTTTTTATTTATTAAAAGTTATGCAGTTGCAAATAACGACAAGTAAATTACTGGTTTTAGCTCTTATTCTTATTGCCGGCTTTAGATTAATCCGTCAAGGGTATTTTCCAATGCATGATGACCTCCATATTATTCGTTTAGATCAAATGGAGAAATGTTTCCAAGACGGGCAAATACCTTGCCGCTGGACACCCGATATGGGGTTTGGCTACGGTCTACCTTTGTTCAATTATTATTCCCCCTTTGTTTATTATTTTGGAATGATTTTCCGTTTTCTGGGTTTAAATTTTGTCTTGGTAACCAAGCTGTTGTTTTTAACTGCTTTGGCACTTTCTGGTTTTGGGATGTATCTATTGGGGAAAGAATTTTACGGACGTCAGGGAGGGTTATTAGCGTCAGCATTATTTGTTTTGGGTCCGTACCGGGCTGTACAGGTTTACGTTCGAGGAGCTTTAGCTGAGTGTTGGGCTGTGTCTCTACTTCCCTTAGTTTTTTTGTTTGTTTATAAGTATATTAAGACAGAAAAATCGAAATATTTTTTGCTATCTGTTTTGTCGATTTTCCTTTTCTTAATCTCTCATAATATTCTGGTTATGATCAGCCTGCCGATTTTATTGGTCTGGATTATTGGTTGGATTATTAATCATAAGGCTTACCATTTAATTAAAAATGTTGTCCTTGTATTGGTGCTTAGTTTTGGCTTGTCCGCTTTTTTTACTCTGCCTGCCTTTTTTGAACGTGATTTAGTTACAATTCAAGAGTTAACAAAGGATTATTTTAATTTCCGTCATCATTTCGTTTCATGGAAACAGCTATTTTTATCACGTTATTGGGGTTATGGAAGTTCACAGCCGGGAATTGGTGATGAGCTTTCGTTGCAAATTGGCTGGCCGCATTGGCTCCTGGGCATAATTGGATTCGGGGGTTCTTGGCCGACACTTTTTTTCAGTTTAGTCGGCTTGTTTTCTACTTTTATGATCCATGCAAAATCAGTTTTTATCTGGGAAATGATCCCAATTTTAACTTTTGTTCAGTTTCCATGGCGTTTTCTAGGTTTAGTTCTTTTTGGTTTTTCTTTGTCGGCCGGAGCAGTAGTTAAAAAAATAAATAAAGGGATTTTTAGAACTTTGTTTGTATTTACTGCAATTTTAATAACTATTGGTTTAAATTTATCTTATTTTCAACCTAAAGAATATAATTTGAGTTTAACGGACCTTGAAAAATTATCCGGAGAACAGAGCCAGGCCCAAATTAAAGGATCGATAAACGATTATTTACCTAAACAGGTAAATGAAATTCCTGGTGAAAAGGGAGAAGAGCCCAAAGTTGTGCAAGGAGAGGCCAAAATTTTTGATTTTAAAGAAAAAAGCAACTTTTTTTCATTTAAGGTAGAAACGATTGGGGATGAAGATGTTAAACTTCAGCTGCCGGTTTTCGACTTTCCCAACTGGCAGTTATTAGTTGACCGGCAGGAGAAGCCTCATCGCGTCAATGACCAAACAGGCTTAATTGAAGTCAATATTCCGTCCGGTGTTCATAGAGTTCAAGGGTGGTTTAAAAATACGAAAATCAGGGATTATGCCAATTTAATTACAATATTCAGCTTTTTAGTATTATTATTTATAATAGTTAATAACGATTCTCAAAATAATAGAAAAAAATGAAAAAAATAAATATCTTTTGGCTAAGTTTAATCATAGCTTTTGTTTTTATCCAGACACGGTTTCTATTTAAACCGGGTTTACATACATTTTCTGACGAAGTACACACGGTAAACTTACATCAAATGATAAGAGGATTTCAAACCGGGCAGTTTCCACCTCGATGGGCGCCGGATATACTGTACGGCCATGGTCATCCTTTGTTTAATTTTTATTATCCATTGCCGTTTTATTTTGGCTCTCTTGTCAACGGGATATTAAATCTGACTTTAATTGGCAGTCTTAAAACAGTATTTTTTGTCGGTGTTCTCTTATCCGGAATATCTTTCTATCTTTTAGGACGCGAATTTGCTTCACCGCTGATATCTTTTACGGCATCAATACTCTATTTGTATACACCTTACCGCGCGGTTGACCTTTATGTCCGCGGGGCAGTGGGAGAAATTTGGGCTTTTGCTTTTATGCCTTTGACTCTCTACGCTTTTGTAAGGCTGGTCAGAAAATTAAATTTAAAGTCGTTGATATTTGCCGGATTCTCACTCGGAGGATTAATCCTATCCCATAATCTAATAAGTTTCCTTTTTATTCCATTTTTGCTTATTTTTATTACCAGTTATTTGCTTTTTTATCAAAATAAGTTCAATTTTAAAAGAATAAAATACTCAATATCAGCAGTTTTGATTGGTTTGATTATTACGACTTTTTATTGGCTACCAGCATTGGTTGAGAAAAAATTTGTTCAATTCGGAACTCCTTATAATCCTTTTGATCATTTTCCGTTTATAAAACAGCTGATTATTCCTTATTGGGGATACGGGGCTTCAGTATGGGGGCCTGATGATCAGATGTCTTTTCAAATAGGAGTAATTAATATTTTAGTTTTGGTTTTGGTGACCGGGATTCTCTGTTTAAAATATAAAAAAATTAAAAGAAAAGTTTTGTTTTGGATAACAATCTTGGGAATTACTGGTTTATCAGTATTCATGATGAATATCCGATCCGGTTTTATTTGGAAAACACTGCCGATAAGTGAATATATTCAATTTCCATGGCGGTTTTTGCTTTTTACAACTTTAACTTCATCATTTTTAACCCTCCTAATTAACTATTTGTCCAAAGTGATCTCCCGATATTTGTCTTTGCTGTTGATTTTTGGTTCCTTAATTCTTTCTTTTAACTATTTTCAACCTAATGAAATAAGGAAAGTTAGTGAGGATTACTATTTAAATCGTTATTTAACGGAAGATTTAGATTATCTCCCTTCAACAAAGTGGATGGATGAGAGGCCCAAGACTTCTCCGGCAAAAAAAATATTAATTGACGAACCGGCGGAAATTTTAAATGTTATAAGAAATAACCCAGTCAGCTATAAAATTGAATACCAGAGTTCAGAAGAAGTAGAAGCCTATTTTAACAGCCTTTACTTTCCCGGCTGGGAGGCAAAAGTTGATCAGCGCCAGCTGGACATGAAAGTAGACGGTCCATTAGGGTTAATGAAATTGGATTTACCTCCCGGAAAGCGTGAATTGACAATTGTTTTTACTGATACTCCTATCAGGAAATGGACAGAAATGATATCAATTGTTAGTTCATGGTTATTGACTGCCTGTTATCTATTGCCTACGGCGAAAATATGGAAGAAGCAGGAAAAGTAAAATCTAAGACTTTTACCGGTGTCGGGGCGTTAGTAATGCGGAATTTACTTAAGCAGCCGATTTCTTTTTTAAGCTTTTTTGCTTTATCGATATTTTTGCAGACTTGGGAATTGGGGGTTTATTGGGCGGTTTCTGAGGTAATCGGGTTGCTGGGCTATTTTTCTGATGTTGGTTTGGCGGCGGCCTTGATTCAAAAGAAAAAACATCCAAAAGAAAAAGAAATCAGGACTACTTTTACAATCCAGCAGATAATCGTTTTTGTTTTGATTTCGGGGAGTTTAATTTTGACCCCTTGGCTACAAAGACAGTTTGATTTCGGCGATCACGGCAGAGGCCTTTTTTATGCACTGTTATTCGGGTTTTTTGCCGCTTCCTTAAAAACAATTCCCTCAGTGAAATTAGAAAGAAAATTAGCTTATAAAAAGCTAGCGTTTGTTGATTTAGTAGAACAAATTGTTTTTTCGGTTTTAGCAGTAGCTTTAGCTTGGCAGGGACTGGGGGTAAAGAGTTGGATTATTGCAGTTTCAGCCCGGGGAGTGGTCGGGGTGGTTCTGATTTATATATTTGCCCCCTGGCCGATTGGTTTTGCTTTTGATTTTCAGTCGGTTAAAGATTTATTTAATTTTGGGATCCCGTATCAAGCCAATTCTCTATTGTCGGTTTTTAAAGACCGGCTGATGAACATTTTTTTATGGGGGATTTTGGGCAGCACCGGAATGGGGATTTTAGGCTGGGCGCAAAAATGGAGCCAGCTGCCGCTGAGATTTTTAATGGACTCAGTTATCAGGGTGACTTTTCCGGCCTATTCCCGATTGCAGAATAATAAAGAAAGATTAAGAAAGGCCCTGAATAAAGGAGCATTTTTCATCAACTTTTTCATTTTTCCGGCTTTGGCCGGTATGGGGTTGTTAATGCCGAAAGTGGTGGTCTTATTCCCTCAATACCAGAAATGGGCGGAGGGAATCGTTCCCTTTTGGCTTTATTTGATTAATTTTGGGATTGGAACAGCAACGACTCCGTTGGTGAACGCTTTCGCAGCGGTCGGAAAAATAAAAGTGAACCTGAAATTAATGGTGATGTGGACTGGGCTTACCTGGCTGTTGGTACCTTTTTTGGCCGGCCGTTTGGGGGCCACCGGTGCGGCTTTAGGCTTAGCGTTGGTTTCAGTCAGCTCAGTGGTTGCCTGGTGGCTGGTTAGGCGTGAATTCGGCGTTAATCTGAAGAAAGTTATTGGTCTGCCGTTGTTGTTGACCGGATTAATGATGGCGGGGCTGTTATTAATTAATCAACTTCTGCCGCTGTCCTTTGTCCAAATGGGAGTGCTGGTTGTAAGCGGATTTGTAATATATGCCAGTTTGAGCTTATTAACCCTTAAAGCGGATTTAATTTGGTTCGCCGACAGTTTAAAAGAACTTAGACTAAAAAAATGAAAAAACTACTTTTTTTAGCAGGTTTATTTTTTTCGGCCTTTCTTTTTTTATACTCCGGCAAGGCAGCAGCACAAAATAAATTTGTAACGATCATTAATCCAATTCGGGGAAAAGATTTTTGGGATATGGAAAGCCAGGAATTACTTGATTGGCACAATTTTTATCAACAGAATATCTACTTGCCATCAACTTGGCTGCTTAGACCGGACTTTTTATTTGATCAAAAAATAGAAATTGATGATAATCAAGAATTAGGTTTATTCTTAGAAGTTACTCCTAGTTGGGCTAAAAGAGCAGAAGTTAATTATCAGCAAGGAGCTTATTGGAGTCAATCCCCGTCTATTTTTTTGTCCGGATACAGCCGTGAAGAAAGACAAGAACTAATTAAATCTGCTTTTGAGATTTTCAAAAAGAATTACGGACATTATCCGCAAACAGTTGGTGCTTGGCATGTTGATCCGTTTTCAGCAAAATTTATGAAAGAAAATTATGACATCAAAGCAGTTCTAATTTGTGCTGACCAGTATAAAACAGATTCTTATCAAATCTGGGGCGGCTGGTGGGGAGTTCCTTATTATCCCCGTCAATCTAACTTATTAATGCCGGCAGATAAAAACAGCCCAAAATTAGATGTTGTGATTTTACAGTGGGCAGTAAGAGACCCATTAAATGGATACGGATCAAGCGTTAAAGAAAGTATTTATAGTGTACAGGTAAATGATTATCTCCAGCATGATTTAACCGTTGATTATTTTGGTCAACTAGCTGATTTTTACTTAAATCCAGCACAAGGAGAATTTGGTCATTTAACAGTGGGAATAGAAAATGGTTATTCGTTGCCAAAGTACAAAAATGAATATCAGCAAATAATTTCTAACTTAGAAGACAAACAGGTTGAGTTTGTTACTGCTGCAGAATTCAGCAATTGGTATCAAGATAAATATGATGGATTTTCTCCATCTCATAAAATCGGGGGCAGTGATCCCTTAGGAACGGGGATACAAGCTTATTGGGAAATGACTAATACTTATCGTAAAGGAACGATTAAAAAAGCTGGCCAGGCTGAGAGGATTAGAGACTTTAGAAGCTATAAACTTTATTGGCCTGATCCTTATCTCTGGAATCGAAATTTGGGCGGAGATTTGTATTGGAATATCCCTGCTTCAGTTGATGCCGTCAAAAACCCCAATGCAGATTTGCCCACAGAAACAGAATTTGATCTTGGGGATCAAATAACAGTTAATTTCCCAATTAGTAATTTTAAATGGCTATTATTTGCAATTCCAATTATTGGTCTTATTTATTATTTGACTATTAAAAAACGGCAGATTCTATTAATTTTTATTCCGGCAAGTATTATTTTTTCAATTCCTTTGTTAACCAGCGGTCGATTGTATTATTTTGGTCTTGGTTTTTGGGGAGCAAATGGTCATGATGCGTTATGGCACATTGGTTTAATGCAGCAGTTAAAGAAACTGAAATTTATCAACCCGGCTTTTAATGGCGCCAGGCTGGTTAATTATCATTGGGGTAGTGATTTAATTATGGCCATTAGTTCAAGAATTTTATCCTTAACTATTTGGGATGCCTACTTTCGCTTCTTTCCTCTAATTCTGGCCAGTTTAATTGTTGTGTTAAGTTACTATTGGGGTTATGAAATCTTAAAAAATAAGCGAACCGGGATAATTTTTGGCTTATTAAACTTTTTTGCCGGCTCAATGGGCTGGGTTTACACCTTAGTTCAACAGCGAGAAATAGGCGGTGAATCTTTATTTTGGTCAATGCAATCAATTTCTACTTTAATAAACATGCCTTTTGCTTTTTCATTAGTCGGTCTGCTGGTGTTTGTCTTTTTATGGAAAAAGGCTAGAGAAAAAAATAATTTTAAGCTTATTTTTCCTTTGACAGTTTTATTAGGAAGTTTAGTGGTAATCAAAATTTATGCCGCAATTCTTCTTGGTCTGTCATTATTTTTCTTAATGATTTGGTCAGGATTAACTAAAAAGAAAGAGTTTAAGTTTGATTTAGTTTTAGTTGCTGCCGGTGGAGTGTTATCTTTAGTTTTTATGTATTTGCTTGGTTTATTTGATCAAGCATCTGTGCTTCAATTTCAACCGTTATGGTTTACCCGTTCTTTAATTGAGTCAATCGATAAATTGTATTATCCCAAATTAGCCGGTCTCAGGCACAATTTATCACAATTGAATTGGTCGCTTAAAAAACTGGCCTTGATTCCGTTAGAACTTATTTTGATTGGAATATTTATTATTGGAAACTTTGGTTTTCGGCTTTTAGGCATAGGTTTCAGGGTGTTAAAACAAAGGTTTGTTGATTTGGATGTTGTCTTGGGAACAATGCTTCTGCTATCGATTTTATTTCCATTGCTGTTTGTTCAAAAAGGAACTGCTTGGAACACAATACAGTTTCTTTATTATGGTCTATTTATAGCTAATTTTTATTTTGCCGGATTTTTAAATAATTTACTAGATAATCAGCGCTATATAATCTTTAGTTTAATCTGTTTGCTTACAATCCCAACAACAATCGGCAGTTTGAGAAATTATTTAAGTTATCCGGCCCACTCTCATATTCCTTATTACGAACTTCAGGGACTGGAAGAATTGAAAAATAAACCAAGCGGAAAAGTTTTAAGCTATCCCTTTGATTCTGATGCCAAACAGGGAGTCAGAACGCCGATACCTTCTTACTTGTATGTGACCAACCTTTATCTCTCTGCCTATACCGGCCATGTTTCCTACCTGGCAGATGAGATGAACCTGGAAATAACCGGCTACCGCTGGGAGGACAGGAAAAAAGAGGTCTTAG